>JBLHLN010000065.1:0-9547 GCA_047620565.1 Woeseiaceae bacterium | reverse complement strand
GGCTGGCAACAGATTTATATCAATCACCCGGCCATTGGCATTCTTTCAGACCTGTCCCTGCCTGACGACACGCTGCTGAATTATCCGCGTCAGATCGCATTGTTGTTGCCTCTGTCCGGCAACAATGCTTCAGCAGGCAACGCAATTCGCAACGGCTTCCTGGGCGCTTATTTTTCAGCAGTGTCCGGGCTCGAATCACAACAACAAATTCGCGTTTACGACATCAATGACAGTGACGATGCCAGTCGCGCCTATTTACAGGCAGTAGCAGAAGGCGCCGATTTTGTTGTTGGACCATTGCTGCGTCGCAATGTCGGCGACCTAGCCACTGAAATGATCTTGCCGATACCTGTCCTGACGCTTAATTACCTGGCAGGAGACGTGCCAACACCGCCAGGGTTCTACCAGTTTGCATTGTCACCGGAAGACGAGGCGGCATCGGCGGCAGGCCGCGCAATTGACGACGGACAGTTGCGCGCGGTCGCAATGGTGCCGGCCAACGACTGGGGTCGTCGGGTATTGACAAGTTTCGCGACCGAGTTCGAAGCCCGCGGCGGCACTCTGCTGGATTACCAGAACTACGAACCCGCCGTTCAGGATTTTGCTTTCGAAATCGAAGGCCTGATGTCCTTGTCACAGAGCGCCCAACGATATCAGCGCTTGCGAGCGAACATTGGTGGCCCATTGCAATTTGATCCTCGCCGCCGTCAGGACGTTGATTTCGTTTTTCTTGCCGCGGACGCCAAGGCTGGTCGCCTGATCAAGTCACAACTTAAATTTCACTATTCTGGCGAATTGCCGGTTTATTCCACGTCCTTCATATACTCGCTGGACGGCCGTTCTGATTCGGACCTGAACGGAATCATGTTCGCAGATACGCCCTGGACGATCTCGCCACCGGCATGGATTGCAGACTATCCGGATCTATATGCGGACCACTGGCCAGCGCAAAAGCGGCAGGCTCGGTTGCACGCCATGGGCTACGACGCCTATCACCTGGTCGGTAGTCTTTATTCCTCCGGCGAGCAACCAATGGGCGAGATCATTGGCGCAACCGGACGTCTGTATCTGGATGGCGACGGCCGCGTACATCGTAAGCTTGCGTGGGCAAGATTCGAAAACGGCGTCCCCGTACCATTGCCGGAATTTGATGAATTTCAGTTTATGCTGGACGAACTGGGCACCGATCCCGCGCACGAACAAACGGGACCATGGCGGGAAATGCCACTCGAACGATAGCGCAGCTAACGGGCAGCAATGCTGAGCGTCGGGCGCTGAAGTTCCTGCAAAAGAAAGGGCTGATTCTGATCAGCAAAAACTTTCGCTGCAGGCTCGGTGAAATCGACCTGATCATGCTTGATGGACACTGCGTTGTTATTGTCGAGGTTCGCTACCGAAAAAAAAGTCATTTTGCCTCTGCCGCGGAATCGGTTGACAGGCGCAAACAAATCAAGCTGGAGCGGACCGCGGCTATGTTTTTGGGACGCCAGCCGAAATATTCCAGCCACACCGTCAGGTTTGACGTAATTGCGTTCGACCAGGTGCAGGATCGTAATTGCAAGTTACAATGGATCAGGGACGCATTCCGTCCTTAGGCCAGATGCTGGCAATCAGGTATGAATTAAGTGGATAAATAATGGACGCCGAAACAAGAGTTAAGGACCATTTCGCGGAGAGCATTGCCGTCAAGCAAGTTGCCGGCGAGCAACTCGCCGAGCGTATTTCCGCGGCAGGCCAATTGATGAGCCAGTCACTACTCAAAGACGGCAAAATATTGAGCTGCGGCAACGGCGGCTCCGCCGGAGACGCACAGCACTTTTCCGCGGAACTCCTGAATCGATTTGAGATGGAACGTCCGGGCCTTCCTGGCATAGCGTTGACGACGGATTCGTCAACGCTAACAGCCATTGCGAACGACTATGCGTACGAAGACATATTTTCCAAGCAGGTTCGTGCATTGGGACGAGAGAACGATGTTCTTCTGGCTATTTCTACATCGGGAAATTCAGAGAACGTCAACCGCGCTGTAGTTGCTGCTCACGAACGCGGGGTAAGAGTCGTCGGCCTCAGCGGCCGCGATGGTGGCCGCATGGCAAGTCTGCTGGAAGAAGAGGACGTCGAAATAAGGGTGCCTGCCGATCGCACCGCAAGAATTCAGGAAGTTCACCTGGTGGTTATTCACTGCCTGTGCGATTTAATCGATACGATATTGCTTGGGGGTGATTGAATATTTCGCGGACTTGAGTCATTTCGCCCGCTAGGGCGGGCTCCTACGTGACCTATCTACGATTTTTCGCAATTCTGTATTCGCTATTGCGTTGGTGGAATGAATCGTATTATTTCACCACCGTCAGGTGCGAACGGTTGCCACGCAGCTTCTCCTGATCTTCAGGCCCTTCCGGCGGCTCCGGTTGATCCGCGCCGTGAGAAAAGATCATACCTTGCCCGGTTTCTTTCGCGTAAATACCCATTACCGAGGATATAGGCACCCAGACATCAAACGGGACTCCACTGAATCTAGCCCGAAAACTGACTGCGGCGTTGGTGAGTTTCAGGTTGTGTGCGGCAGAGTGGCTGATATTAAGAATAATCTTGCCGTCCTTAACGTGCTCTACCGGCACCGTGACACCATCAATCGAGACGTCTATCACGATATGCGGCGTGTGGCCGTTGTCACCCATCCACTCGTGCATTGCGCGCACCAAGTAAGGACGTTTGGATTTATTCTCAGAATCCATGTAAATGCCATACCGTGCGGGGACGTTTGGATTTATTCTCAGAATCCATGCCGACGCCAAATCATGCCTGATTATAAACGCATTTCCTGTTCTAATTCGGTCAGACTCTCCTGAAAGGAACGTCGTTCGAAAACACGTTTCAGATAGCCCTCGATGGGCTCAGCCTGGCTACCGAGCTCGATTCCATAAACTGGCAAGCGCCAGAGAATAGGCGCAATACTGCAGTCAACCAGTGAAAATTCGTCGCTGAGAAAATATTGTTTGGCAGCGAACAAATCAACGCTGGCCAGAATACTCTCACGGAGCATTTTTCTTGGCTTTGAGGCCAGTTTGCGATCTCCGTCAATATCGAACTGCTCTGCCAGCTGGTACCAGTCGGTTTCGATACGAAACAGCGCCAGCCGAAACTGCGCCCGGGTTACCGGGTCAACCGGCATCAAAGGCGGATGTGGAAATCTTTCATCCAGGTACTCAATGATGACCCTTGAGTCATACAGAACAAGATCCCGGTCCACCAGTGTCGGTACGGTGTGATACGGATTCAGGTCCATCAGGTCTTCGGGCAGGTCCGGCCCGTCTACATTGGCAATATCAATATTGATGTTTTTCTCGGCCAGCACCAGTCGCGTACGATGGCTGTGAATACAAGTCGGCTTTGAAAACAAAGTCATAACGGATCGTCGGTTGGCAATGACTGCCATAATGCGGTCCCCTCAAGGAAAAAAATTAGTGAAATATTATTATTAGTATTGGTTCAATTCTGCGGCGAGCAATCGTCAGGTGACGTCTTTCCAGACCTGCTTCTTAAGCATGGACGCAATGATCCAGAATACTGTCAGGAACATCAAAACCCATACACCCAGCACTCGTCTTTTGGAGCGAATTGGTTCGCTGATATACTCCAGAAAATTCGCCGTATCGCGAACGAATTCGTCAAACTCTTCGCTGCTCATTGTACCTTGCGAATCCTGCTCGAAACGCTCAAAAACTTCGACGCCGTGCTCATCCTCAACAAATATCGCGACCTGGTGTCCCTGCAACTCCCACAAAACGTTCGGCATGCTGGTGCCGGCCAGCACTCGATTATCAACGCCTGTCGGACTGTCTTTGTCGAGATAGAAGCCCTTCAAATAATTGAAAATATAATCTGTGCCGCGGGCCCGAGCCATCAGGGACATATCGGGTGGTGCGCTACCGAACCAGCGACTGCCATCTTCAGGTGACATATTTGCCTGAATAGTCTCAAACGTCTTTTCTGCGTTAAACATCAGATTGTCAAGCAGTTGATCTTCAGATAGCTGCAGATCCGCAGCCACGCTATTTAAGCGTACATATTTCGCAGAGTGGCAGCCGCTACAATAATTCATGAAGTTTCTTGCACCGCGCTGCAGTGAATTGACATTGCCAACGTCATTCTCAGCGGGCTCCAGCTCAACTCCGCCGGCTGCGAAAACGCCGGAACTGGCAAGAAGTGCCGTAACAAGCGTCGCTAAGCAGAATGATTTAACCATGGTAGACGACCCTATCTGGGCTTCCTTTACCGTCGCTGAGTTAGCCATGGTAGATCACCCTGTCGGGAACAGGCTTGGTCTTGTCGATCATCGTGTAATACGGCATCAGCACAAAAAATCCGAAGTAAATGATCGAAAATATGCGCGCCAACGTAACGTAAACACCTTCCGCAGGTTGCACACCAAGCCAGCCGAGTGTCAGAAAACTAATGACAAACAATGTCAGTGCAAGTTTGTAAATCCACCCTCTGTAGCGTATTGACTTGACCCGGGACCGATCCAGCCAAGGCAAAAACATTGGTAACAGCACCGAACCGCCCATCAATATCGCGCCCCAGAGTTTGTCGGGTACTGCCCGCAAAATTGCGTAGAACGGCGTGAAATACCACACCGGCGCTATGTGTTCCGGTGTTGCCATCACATTCGCCGCTTCAAAATTGGCATGCTCAAGAAAGTAGCCGCCCATATCCGGCGCAAAAAACAGTACGGCCGAGAAAATCATTAAGAAGACGATGATGCCAACCAAATCCTTGGTGGTGTGATACGGATGAAACGCCACGCCGTCGAGTGGAACACCGTCAGCACCTTTGTTCTCCTTGATCTCGATGCCATCCGGATTGTTTGATCCGACATGGTGCAACGCGACGATGTGTACAAAAACCAGCCCGATCAAAGCGAGTGGCAAGGCAATTACGTGTAGCGCAAAAAACCGGTTCAGCGTGATATCAGAAATTGAATAGTCGCCGCGAATGAATTCGACGATTGCCTCGCCGACAAACGGAATTGCACCAAACAGGGAAATGATGACCTGCGCGCCCCAGTATGACATCTGACCCCAGGGCAAAAGATAGCCTGCAAATGCCTCAGCAAACAGCACGAAGAAAATCAACATGCCGATAATCCAGATCAGCTCACGCGGCTTTTTGTAGGAACCGTACAGCATCGCCCTGAACATATGCAGATAGACAACAATGAAAAAGAACGACGCACCGGTTGAATGCATATAGCGTAAAAACCAGCCCCATTCGACATCGCGCATGATGTATTCGACTGACGCAAACGCCTCGTCTGCCGAGGGTTTGTAATTCATCGTCAGAAAAATACCGCTTACGACCTGAATGACCAGAACCACCATGGCCAGCACGCCAAAGATGTACCACCAATTGAAATTCTTGGACGCATAGTATTCGGTGATGTGATATTTCATCGTTTCCGTCCACGGGAAACGATCATCAACCCAACGCATGAATCCGCCCTTCGGCGTACCGATCTCAGATTCGATTCGTGCCATCAGGCTGCTCCAGTGTCGTTGCCGATCAGGATGACATCGTCACGAATGAATCGATAGGGTGGAACGCGCAGATTAGTTGGCGCAGGGACACCTTTGTATACGCGGCCGGAAAGATCAAAGCGCGAACCGTGGCACGGGCAGAAAAATCCGCCAAACCAGTCATCGGCTGGCCCCACCTGGAATTCGGCCAGTGGTGCACAGCCAAGATGCGTACAGGACCCTTCCACCACCAGGAATTCCGGCTTGAGCGATCGATGCTCATTTACAGCAAATTCGGGCTGCTGTTCCACAATTTCCGAGTCCGGATCTCGCAACATGTCGGTCGCCTGCGGCAGGCGCGACAACATTTCCTCGTCCCGGCGCAGTACGTATACCAGTTTGCCACGCCAAATGACGCGAACCATTTCACCCGGTTCCAGCGATCCGATCGGCACCTCAACCGGTGCACCCAACGCCTGGGCGCGCGCACTCGGTTTCAGCGACGCCATAAAAGGATACGCAGCCATAGCGATACCGGCACCGCCGGTCACCACAGTGGCAACAGTCAGGAAATGACGCCTGTTGCGATCAACGTCATCAGTCATTTACTACTCCCATACGCCTCTGGAATCGAGTCGGCATCGATGCCGCTGCGTGTGCTTCAAGGATTCAGCGGACTTTCCCGCGGATTTGCCTGACCTCTGCACGCTTTGCAACGATTTAATGCGACCTCTCAGATGGACGATTTTTTTGCTTTGTTCGATTACTGTTAGATTTGCAGCAATCCTTAAGCGCCGTCAGGATGACGATGCCCAGGGACTGGGTGCGGAACCAGTGGCGCATTATACACGGCGCCGTTCAGAATTGGCTAGGCGATGGGGCAGCAAAATGCCACCATACGAGATAGTAGAATCACTGACTCGACGGTGCGCTGGAGAAATCTGCGGGACCGACCGGGTGTAATCAACAGGCTTGGCATTTGGATCCTTTGTGTCACGGTTAAGACCAGTCCTCATATTCCTGATTCAGTCCGTGGTGGTCGGCCTGGCTGCAGCGTTCGTCGTCGTGCTCGTGCAGCCGCAATTCCTGCCAGCCATTGATTTAGGGGGCCAGCCAGGCTCAGGTCAGCCCGCTAGCTATGCCGATGCAGTGGAAATCGCCACACCGTCCGTTGCGAATGTGTTTGTACGCCGTGTGGTCGCCGGTAGTGACGCCGGAGACGGCCGCTTTAGGATAAGTTCGAGTATCGGTTCAGCCGTAATCATCGATCCGCAGGGCTACCTGGTGACCAATTTCCATGTGATGGCGGACTTTACCGAGATCCGCCTGCAGCTTGCGGACGGGCGACTTGCGGTGCCGGTGGTTATCGGCACGGATGCGGAAACCGACCTTGCTTTGCTAAAAGTCGATGTAGGCACGTTGCCGGCCATCCCGCTCGGACGATCGGACCAGTTGCGCATTGGCGATGTTGTCCTTGCCATCGGCAATCCGTACGGCCTTAGCAAGACCGTTACCCAGGGCATTGTCAGTGCAACCGGTCGGGGCACCCTGCAACTCGCCACATTTGAGAATTTCATTCAGACAGATGCAGCCATCAACGCCGGCAATTCAGGCGGCGCATTGATTAATTCCAACGGCCAGTTGGTAGGGATTAATACGGCTGTGCTGGCGCAGGACATTGGTACCGAGGGCATCGGCTTCGCTATTCCGGTCGACCTGGTGCGCGGCGTTGCAGACGAACTCAAGAAAAACGGCCGGGTAATCCGCGGCTGGGTTGGCCTGACGCCGGACGAACTCAGCCACGTGGAGTCCGAGGAACTCGGCCTCGAACCAAATATCGGCATCCTGCTGAGTGAGGTTCACGAGGGAGGGCCGGCCGCCCTGGTCGGACTACAACGCGGCGACGTAATTCTCACCATCAACGAAGAACCCATTCGCTCACGCCAGCAGGCATTGTTGCTCGTTGCGCGGTTAAATCCCGGCGACCAGGTCGACATCGTGGGTTGGCGCAACAACCAGCGATTTACAGCCACCCTGTTTGCTGCAGAGCGACCCGAGCTACCCGTTTCGTCGCAGTGAGTCGCGCGGCTTAAAGTCGGTGTAGCAAGAGCAGTCCTTGTTTGTGGGAGCGGCTTTAGCCGCGATTCCTTATGTTCATACCCAGCAAGCAATCGCGCCAACCCGGACACGGGTTGCCAGTCCGGCCCATGAGACCCGCCGCAAGTACTTCCCTGTAGGCTTGAGGCCCGCATCCCTGCGGGCCACAGTCTCATGCCCCGAACTGGCAACCCATGTCCTGCACACAGCGCGTATTTTTGGAGGCCACAGTACGGAGCCTGCAATCACGGCGACTCCCTTATGCGAAGTAAAGCGGAGCGAAGTGAGCCATGAGCATAAGGGAGTCGCCGTGATTGCAGGCGGTGCAAAAAGAAAAGAATTCGCGGCTAAAGCCGCTCCCACAAAGCAAGGGTGGCTCCCACAAATAAGGGTCGCTCCAAGCCAATCCAGCAAACAAAGTTGCTCTTGCTAACCAGGTACCCTGCGAATTTCAGCGCCGAGCTGGCGTAACTTTTCTTCGATTCGCTCGTAGCCGCGATCGACGTGATAGATACGATCGACAAGTGTGTCGCCCTCGGCAGCCAGGCCAGCGAGAATCAGTCCGGCCGAAGCGCGCAAGTCAGTCGCCATTACCGGCGCCGCGGTCAGCTTTTCCACGCCGCGACACACGGCGGTATGACCATCGATGCTTATGTCCGCGCCCATCCTCTGTAGCTCGGGAACGTGCTGAAAACGGTTTTCGAAGATTGTTTCCGTGATGCTGCCTACGCCGCTGGAAACTGTATTCATGGCGCAAATCTGTGCCTGCATGTCCGTGGGAAAGCCGGGATATGGCGCAGTACTGACATCGACGGCACGGGGTCGCCTGCCGCGCATATCAATTTCTATCCAGTCGTCACCGGCCTGAATATCTGCACCCGCTTCCTGCAGTTTCGCAATCACCGCCTCAAGAAATTGTGGCGTCGCGTGATTCAAGCGCACTTTGCCGCCGGTCATCGCTGCCGCAATAAGATAGGTGCCACATTCAATTCTGTCCGGCAGCACGTCGTGCGCGCCCCCGGCGAGAGAATCAACACCGTTAATGCAGATGGTACGGGTACCTGCACCGCTGATTTGTGCGCCCAGACCGTTGAGGAAATCGGCCAGATCGATAATTTCCGGTTCGCAGGCGGCATTTTCAAGAACAGTCTCGCCATCCGCCAGCGCGGCGGCCATCATCAGGTTTTCCGTCCCTGTTACTGTCACGATTTCGAAAACGATGTGCGCACCTTTTAGCCTTTCAGCGCGGGCACGAATAAACCCGTTCTCGACGACCACGCTGGCACCCATCGCCTGTAAGCCTGATACGTGCAGGTTCACCGGACGCGCACCGATAGCGCAACCGCCCGGCAAGGAAACGTCGGCCTCGCCAAAACGAGCCAGCAACGGGCCAAGCACGAGAATTGACGCACGCATAGTCTTGACCAGCTCGTACGGCGCGACCCTGTTATTGACGTTGCTGCTGTCGACTTCGATGTTCAGCTTGTCATCAAAAGTCACCCGCACGCCCATGCTCTGCAGCAAAGTTATGGTGGTGGCGACGTCTTTAAGCGCCGGTACATTTCTGACAATGACCGGTTCCGAAGCGAGAAGCGTTCCTGCCAAAATCGGCAACGCGGCATTTTTGGCGCCGGATATTTCGATGGCGCCATTCAGGGGTAAACCGCCTGTTATCAGCAGTTTGTCCAACTAGCTACCATCCTTAGACGCAATATCTTGCCATTCGGCGGCGGTATGGGCGCGAATTGACATCGCGTGAATCTCGTTGCCCATCAGGGTACCGAGACACCGATAGATCATCTGGTGCCGGGCTATTGGCCGGACGCCGTCGAACTCTTCAGAGATAACGATGGCCGAGTAATGTGTATTGTCTTCGCTGACCACCTGCACATCCGCGCCTGCGAGCCCGTTTTCGATCAGAGTTTTGATTT
>JBLHLN010000064.1:0-9561 GCA_047620565.1 Woeseiaceae bacterium | reverse complement strand
GGCAGCGGCTGCGCCCACTCCCTCAGAGCCACCGGTGATGATGACGGTTTTGTCCTTGAAATTTTCGTCCATCGGCTGAGTCTAGTCGATGGAAGGTAAGGACGGAAGATTATCGTCGGCAAGGCAGATTGGATGCCGAACGTGCCGACAGGGCCATCAAAAAAGGCTCCAAAAGGAGCCTATTTCCGAATTTCTGTCCGTCGGCCTCTAAAAGCCGAGGTAGGTTCTGATGACTCGCCAAATCGAACTTTCCATCCCATAAACTTCCAATTGCTGAGTTTCACTCAGGTCAACGTCCGGGATTGATTCGGATGCGATAATTATTTCGTTGGCTGCTGTTTCGTCTGACGGCATATCCATTTTACCCTTCCTTTGTTCTACTGAATTTGTCAGCCCGTCCACGGCAAGACTCAATCGCGGCAACACTTCGTCGTCGACAATGTCATCCATAAAAACAGCATCCGGATCAAATGATTCCTTATCCAGGATGACGCAATCCGTAAATGTCTGCTCTTTGTTAATTGGCTGTGTCTCGTTGAGTTCAGGTGCACACTTTAGATTTATTGTCGCGGCAACACTGCGAGCGCCGTCACAAGACGGGAAACAGCTCTTTTAATCGTTAACTATCAATGTGTTAGGTATCAATTCCAGGCCCAACAATGTCCAATTGAGCAACTTTATATTGTCAGCATATGGGCAGGGTCGCCCAACGAATGTCTTCGTACGAAATTATGTAAAACGGCGAACAATGACTGCAACGGACCTTACAGAAATTAAAAAGGCTCCTTTCGGAGCCTTTTCTATTGCGGTGTATTTTGCTGCTATGCCTGGCCGCTTATTCTTCCGTAGCCGCCACTTCTTCAGCGGGTCCGTCGACCATTTGTACAAGTGCCATTGGTGCGGCATCACCTGGTCTCGGGCCCATTTTCAGGATTCGCAGATAACCGCCTGGCCGTTCCTTGAATCGCGGTCCCAGGTCGGTAAACAATTTGCCAACCGCCGCTTTGTCTCTCAAGCGATCGAAAGCGAGGCGACGATTTGCAACGCCGTCTTCTTTAGCGAGCGTGATCAGGGGCTCAACAACACGGCGCAACTCTTTTGCCTTGGGCAAAGTCGTCTTGATCGTTTCATGGAGCACCATGGAGGTCGCCATGTTGCGAAACATTGCTTTCCTGTGCGAGCTGTTGCGGCCCAGCTTACGGCCTGATTTCTTGTGACGCATGATTCAAAACCCTGTTTTCTGTATTACATTGCAGCCAGTTCGTGCTCCGGACGCAAACTTGCTGGCGGCCAGTTGTCGAGGCGCATACCCAGACCCAATCCGTGGCCTTCCAGAACTTCCTTGATCTCAGTCAGGGACTTCTTACCAAGGTTCGGCGTTCTGAGCAGCTCCACTTCTGTACGCTGAACCAGGTCGCCAATGTACATGATGTTTTCCGCTTTGAGGCAGTTCGCAGAACGAACAGTTAGCTCAAGCTCGTCGACCGGCCGCAGCAGGATCGGATCAATTTGATGTTCTGCTGCCGCGTTGATGCCGTCATCCTGACCTTGCAGATCAACAAATACTGACAACTGATCCTTGAGAATGCTGCCAGCGCGACGAATGGCTTCTTCCGGATCGATCGTACCGTTGGTTTCAATATCGATGATCAGCTTGTCCAGATCAGTGCGTTGCTCAACTCGCGCGGCTTCGACATCGTAGGTAACACGATGTACCGGGCTGAATGAGGCATCAAGCTGCAGTCGGCCGATCGGTCCAGCCTGTTCCTCGAATGCCGGGCGTTGTGTCGCCGGGCGATAGCCACGGCCACGCTCAACCTTCAATAGCATATTCAGCTCGCCCTCTTTGGTCAGAGTGGCAAGAACAATCTCCGGGTTCATAATTTCAACATCATGATCGAGCTGAATATCCGCTCCGGTTACAGTGCCAGGACCTCTTTTCGAGACCCGCAACTCCGCGTGTTCACGGGAGTGCATACGCACTGCGACCTGCTTGAGATTGAGAAGTATATCGACCACATCCTCCTGGACGCCTTCAATACTGGTGTACTCATGGAGCACTCCATCAATTTCGGCTTCAACAATTGCAGCACCCGGCATGGATGAAAGCAAAATTCGACGCAGCGCATTGCCAAGTGTATGGCCGTAACCACGCTCGAAAGGCTCTATCGTAACCTTCGCGTGCAGATCGTTTACCGGTGCGACTTTAACAACACGCGGCTTCAGAAATTCGTTTACAGATTCCTGCATTGGTGTAACTCCTGGCTATTTCGAGTACAGCTCGACAACAAGGTTTTCGTTGATATCCGGAAGAATGTCTTCCCGATCCGGCAATGACTTCAACGTACCCGCCATCTTCTTCGCATCCACATCAACCCATTCCGGCAAACCGACCTGGGTCGCAATCTCTAAAGCACTCTGAATGCGCAGTTGCTTCTTTGCTTTTTCGCGAATCCCAACGGCATCGCCGGCATCCACTTGAAGTGAAGGTATGTTGACCACATTGCCATTGACCTCGATGCCTTTATGGCTAACGAGCTGGCGAGCTTCTGCGCGCGTTGACGCGAAGCCCATTCGATAGACAACATTGTCCAGACGCCCTTCCAGCAGACGCAGCAGATTTTCACCTGTTGAACCTTTCAGCTGGGCGGCTTTTTTGTAGTAGTTTCGGAACTGTCTTTCCAAAACGCCGTACATACGTCGGAGTTTCTGTTTTTCACGAAGCTGCATACCATAGTCAGACAGGCGCGGGCGTCGCTGCGCTGCACCGCCTGGCGGTACGTCCAGCTTGCACTTCGATTCAAGCGGCCTTATGCCACTTTTCAAAAACAGATCCGTACCTTCACGGCGGGACAGTTTACATTTTGGTCCAAGATATCTTGCCATTACTTAGTCTCTATACACGGCGTTTTTTCGGCGGGCGACAACCGTTATGAGGAATAGGTGTTACGTCCTCAATATTTTGAATACGAAATCCCAGGGCGTTAAGAGCGCGCACTGCCGACTCTCGTCCTGGGCCTGGTCCACGGACGCGGACGTCCACATTTTTGACACCAAAATCGAGCGCAGCCCGGCCAGCTTTTTCGCTTGCCACCTGCGCCGCAAAAGGCGTCGACTTACGTGATCCACGAAAACCACAGCCACCCGCTGTCGCCCATGACAACGCGTTGCCCTGGCGATCGGTGATCGTGATGATCGTGTTGTTAAACGAAGCATGAATGTGGGCGATAGCGTCCACTACATGCTTCTTAACCTTTTTCTTTTTAACTTCTGCCAAGTTCTTTCCCTCGCTGATTTAATCAGCTAGTGCGGTGTTCAAAACTGGAGGCGTTTTAGCCCCGATTCCTTATCTCTTAATCGGACGACGCGGCCCCTTACGGGTACGAGCATTCGTTCGTGTGCGTTGACCGCGCATTGGCAATCCACGTCTGTGGCGGATGCCTCTGTAGCAACCAAGGTCCATTAAGCGTTTGATATTCATCGAAATTTCTCGACGAAGATCGCCTTCCACCACAAAATTGGCGATTGCTGTACGCAAACCCGCAACTTCCGGTTCGGCAAGGTCTTTGACCTGCGTTTCCGGAGCGACGTTAGCGGCTGCACAGACCTGCTGCGCGCGCGTGGTGCCAATACCGTAAATCGACGTCAGCGCAATCACGACGTGCTTGTTCAACGGAATATTTATGCCTGATATTCGTGCCACTTCAGTTACCTTTGCTAATTTAGCTATTGCCTGCCAACGGAGTCGATCAGCCTTGACGCTGCTTGTGACGCTTGTCGGTACAAATCACACGTACAACTCCGTTGCGGCGAACGACTTTGCAGTTTCTGCACATTTTTCTAACTGATGCCCTGACTTTCATGAGCCTTCTCCAAAAATCGCTTAGCGGACCGAACCGCTGCGGCCGTAGTTTCTTAAATTGGCCTTTTGCATCATGCCTTCATACTGATGACTCATCGCATGTGCCTGCATCTGCGACATGAAGTCCATCGTGACGACAACCAGAATCAAAAGAGACGTGCCGCCGAAATTAAACGGTACGCTCGGATAGAACATGCGGAAAATTTCCGGTAACAGACAAACGGCGGCAATGTACAACGCGCCCCAAAATGTCAGTCTTGTAAGTACCCGGTCAATGTACTCCGCGGTGTGGGCGCCCGGCCGGATTCCCGGAACAAACGCGCCTGAACGCTTCAGATTGTCGGCAGTGTCCTTCGAATTGAAGACCAGCGCCGTATAAAAGAAGCAGAAAAATATGATCATCGCTGCGTACAGGAGGACGTAAATCGGTTGACCCGGGCCCAGGTTCGCACCAATGGTTAGCAGCATTGACTGCGCCGCATTAGGATTCGCGGACTGGCCAAAGAATTGCGCGATAGTTGCCGGGAACATCAGGATGCTCGAGGCAAAAATCGGCGGAATAACGCCAGACATGTTGATCTTGAACGGCAAATGCGTGCTTTGTGCCGCATACATTTTGCGGCCTTGCTGGCGGCGGGCGTAATTAACCGTGATGCGTCGCTGTGCCCGCTCCATGTATACAACGAAAGTAGTCGCTGCGATGCCGACCAGCAACAGGACTATTGCCAGTGCAGAGGACATTTCACCGTTGCGCACCAATTCTGCGGTACCGGCAACTGCTGCCGGCAGGCCAGCGACGATGCCTGCCAGAATAATCATCGAGATACCGTTACCGATGCCACGCTCGGTAATTTGTTCACCAAGCCACATCAGGAACATCGTGCCCGTAACCAGCGTAATACAGGCTGTAATAAGGAACGCAGAACCCGGATTGACTACCACGCCAGGCTGGCTTTGCAGCCAGGACGCGGCGGCAATGGACTGGAACAATGACAGCATTACCGTTCCGTAACGCGTGTATTGCGTAATTTTGCGTCTGCCGGACTCACCTTCCTTGCGCAACACCTGGAGTGACGGCACGATCATACTGGCCATTTGCATGATAATTGACGCAGAAATGTACGGCATGATGCCAAGCGCAAAGATTCCGAAACGCGACAACGCCCCACCTGAGAACAGGTTGAACAATGCCAGCATGTTGCCCGCCTGCTGGTCGAAGAACGATGCCAGTGCGGCCGGATCAACGCCCGGAACCGGAATAAACGTGCCCGCACGAAAAACGATCAATGCTCCAACCAGGAACAAGATTCGTTTTTTCAGCTCCGCAAGTTTACTGCCTGATTTGGCAGCATCCGCTGGATTCGTTGTCGGTGACTTAGCCACTTTAGTGTGTCTCTAATTCCCTAGTCGATGCTTCCGCCAGCTGCTTCAATCGCAGTGCGGGCACCTTTAGTTACCGCCAGACCTTTTGTCTTGACAGCTTTCGTAATTTCGCCTGATTTGATGACCTTTACTTTCAACACATTCGCAGGAACGAGGTGTGCCTTTTTCAGAACTTCCATATCGATGACGTCATCGGATGGAATTTCAAGCTCATGAAGTCTCAATTCCGCTGTGTTCTTCGCCATACGAGACGTAAAACCAACTTTGGGCAGACGGCGCTGCAATGGCATCTGACCACCCTCGAAGCCAACTTTGTGATAACCGCCGGAACGCGCATGCTGACCTTTCTGGCCACGACCACAGGTTTTTCCCTGGCCGGCCGAATGACCACGACCCCGTCGCTTCGCTACCTTTTTAGCGCCTTTACCAGGCGACATTTCATTGAGACGCATTTCAGACTTCCTCTACTGAAACGAGGTACGAAACCTTGTTAATCATGCCGCGGTTTTCCGGTGTGTCCAGAACCGTTACGCTCTGACGAATCTTCCGCAGGCCGAGACCTGCAACGCAGGCACGGTGGTTTTTCAACCGTCCAAACCGGCTTTTCAGGAGCGTCACTTTCAACTGTTTTGGCGTCGCCATCGTCTAAATCTCTTCTCTAAAACCTGCCTGCACCATTCGGTACTAAGCCAGGATTTCCTTGATTTTCTTGCCGCGTTTTGCGGCAATCTGTCGTGGTGAATGAATCTGCTCCAATGCACCAATCGTCGCGCGAACGACGTTGATTGGATTGCGTGAGCCATAACTTTTCGCCAGCACATTTCTGACACCGGCACACTCAAATACCGCACGCATTGCACCACCGGCGATAACACCCGTACCTTCTGAGGCAGGCTGCATATAAACGTAAGTGGCGCCGTGGCGACCCTTTTTCGCGTACTGCAACGTCTCGTTAGTCAGGTGGACCTTGATCAGGTTCTTGCGGGCAGCCTGCATTGATTTCTGGATGGCAATCGGCACTTCTCGCGCCTTGCCATAGCCGAATCCAACCCGGCCCTTGCCATCACCAACCACCGTCAATGCTGTAAAACCGAACTGACGTCCGCCCTTTACAACTTTCGCTACGCGATTAACAGTGACCAGTTTCTCGATAAGGTCGTCTGATTGTTGTTGATCCATTCTTGCCATAACTTGGTCCTGACCGGCGTATTTACGCCTGCCTTTTGATTAAAATTTCAGTCCAGCTTCTCGTGCCGCATCGGCAAGCGCTTTCACACGTCCGTGATAGCGAAAGCCGGAACGATCGAACGCAACCGTGTCGATTCCAGCAACCTTGGCCTTCTCCGCGATACGTGCTCCAACAATCGCCGCCGCTGCGACATTGCCAGTGCTCTTAGTACCCTTACGCACATCTTTTTCAAGCGACGATGCCGAAGCCAGCACAGTGCCACCATCCGGCGCGATGATCTGTGCGTAGATGTGGCGCGGCGTACGATGGACGCTCAGCCTGTTAACGGCCAGCTCCTCAATTTTTGCGCGTGCTTTTCTGGCCCGACGCAAACGATTTTGTTTTTTATCCAGTTTCATAGTTAAACCTGTTACTTCTTCTTCGCTTCTTTGAGCACGACGCGTTCGTCGGCGTAACGGACACCTTTGCCTTTATAAGGCTCTGGCGGCCGAAAGCGGCGAATTTCGGCGGCCACCTGGCCAACCTTCTGTTTGTCAGACCCTTTGATGACAACCTCTGTCTGACTCGGAGTCTCAACCGTCACGCCTTCCGGTACGTCGTAAACGACCGGATGTGAAAACCCCAGGGTTAGATTGAGCTTCTTGCCCTGTGCAGCGGCACGATAACCGACGCCGCGCAATTCCAGCTTCTTCTCAAAACCAACCGTGACGCCCCGGACCATATTTGCCAGCAACGCCCGAGTCGTGCCTGTTATGGCGACTGCGAATCGCGACCCCGATCGCGGCTTGAGCGACAATGTATTTTCTTCCTGTACCACTTCAACTTCGGAATTCAGCTCCATCGACAACGCGCCTTTGCTGCCTTTGACAGACGCGGTGTTTCCCGACAAATTGAATTCAACGCCTTGCGGCATTTCAACTGGTACTTTTGCAATTCTGGACATATTCGTGTCTCAATCTCTAAAGTGAAGTCTGCTGCTCAAGAAACGACGCAGATAACCTCACCACCAATTCCCTGTTCCCGCGCCTGGCGATCACTCATGACCCCCGCGGAAGTGGAAACAATTGCAACGCCCAGACCACCAAGCACTTTCGGCAGGTCTTCTTTGCCACGATAAACTCGCAGGCCTGGCTTGCTAACACGCTGAACCTTTTCGATAACAGGCGTGCCTTCGTAATACTTCAATTCGACGCTCAATTGCTTTTCCGCGCCTTCACCACTCTCTTCGTAGCCCACAATGTAGCCTTCATCTTTCAGCACTCCTGCGACGGCCGACTTAACGGACGAATACGGCATGCTTACGCTTACTTTGCGTGCTTTCTGACCGTTACGAACCCGGGTCAGCATGTCAGCGATTGGATCAGTCATACTCATTGTTCTTCTCCGCCTACCAACTGGCCTTAGTTAGCCCGGGAATCTCGCCATTCATGGCAGCTTCCCGAAGCTTGTTGCGGCCGAGGCCAAATTTGCGATAAACGCCATGTGGCCGCCCTGTAATCGCACAACGATTACGTTGTCTGGACGGGCTCGCATCACGCGGCAAAGCATTCAGTTTCGCCTGGGCAACCGCGCGACCCTCATCTGAGGTGTTCACATTACGAATTGTTGCCTTCAGTGCAGTGCGTTTCACGGCATAGCGCTTAACCAGCTTTGTACGCTTTAGTTCGCGCATGATCATTGATTTCTTGGCCATCTATATTTTCCTGTCTTCGATATCACTCGCCGGGGCGAGCTTCTACGATGATTTCCCTTCTTTCTTAAAAGGAAAATTGAACGCTTCCAGGAGCGCCCTGCCTTCCTCAGCATTTCGCGCCGTCGTTGAAACCGTAATGTCCATTCCGCGAATAGCGTCAATCTGGTCGTAATTAATTTCCGGAAAAATAATCTGCTCGGAAACACCCATGCTGTAGTTGCCCTGCTTGTCAAAGGACTTCGGATTCAGCCCACGAAAGTCACGAATTCGCGGTATTGCAATGTTGACGAGGCGATCCAGAAACTCGTACATCCTTTCACGTCGCAGCGTTACCTTGCAGCCAATCGGATAGCCGTCACGAATCTTAAAGCCAGCAACCGACTTACGCGCCAGCGTGCGCTTTGCTTTTTGACCAGCAATCTTTTCCATATCAGCAACTGCGTTCGTCAGAACCTTCTTGTCAGCCACGGCCTCGCCTACGCCCATATTCAGCGTGATCTTGGTGATGCGCGGAACTTCCATTACGTTCGTAAGACCCAGTTTTTCCTGGATTTTGCTGCGCAATTCGTTCTGATACTGTTCTTGTAGTCTTGCCATGATTTTCCTTACTACCCGACTTCGTTTATCGCTCGCCGGTGCGAGCTCCTACGATGCCTTTCTATTCTTTTCGTCCTAGATGTCTACCACGTCACCCGAAGTGCGAAAAATTCGCTCTTTCGTGCCGTCGTCGTTTACCCGGATGCCCACGCGCTCACCCTTCTTGCTCTTCGGGTTGAACAACATGATGTTCGAAATATCGAGAGGCATATCCTGGTCGATGATTCCGCCCTGAACGCCCGCATTCGGATTCGGCTTCTGGTGTTTCTTGGCAACATTTACGCCTTCAACCAGCACGCGTTCCTCATCAAGAATCTGCAGGACAGTGCCACGACGGCCCTTGTCCTTACCGGTTCTCACAATTACCTCATCGCCTTTTCTAATCTTGTTCATTGTTTTGGTCCGACCGGCCCTTAAAGTACTTCGGGCGCCAGTGAAATAATTTTCATAAACTTGTTCGTTCTCAGCTCGCGTGTTACCGGGCCAAAAATACGTGTGCCGATTGGCTCAAGTCGAGCATTCAACAAAACGGCCGCATTACCATCAAAGCGGATAAGAGAACCATCTTTGCGTCGAACACCCTTACGGGTACGAACAACAACTGCGTTATAGATTTCGCCTTTCTTGACCTTGCCGCGAGGAATCGCGTCCTTGACGCTTACCTTGATCACATCGCCAACAGCTGCATAGCGGCGCTTTGAACCACCGAGCACTTTTATGCACTGAATGCGTCTTGCACCCGAATTGTCGGCTGCGTCCAGAACTGTCTGCATCTGAATCATGTTCTAAGTCCGTCAGTCAAAATCTTTATACATGTCTAATCTGCGTTGGCCGCTT
>JBLHLN010000063.1:0-9586 GCA_047620565.1 Woeseiaceae bacterium | reverse complement strand
TTGCTGCGCCTTTGCGATCTGCGAGGACAGCATTGCCAATGCAGAGATTGCCAATACAGTAATCGCCAATGCAGGAAATTCAACACGCATCAATCTATGGTGACGGGATTCAACTGGGTGCGATAGCGGGCACTTTTTTCGACGTAGATCGCTGCTGCTGCAGCAAGGTAACTCCACTCATCTTCGCTGAGATCCCTTACGACTTTCGCCGGCGAACCCACGATCAGGACGCCGTCAGGAAAATCCTTATTTTCGGTGATTAGCGAATGCGCGCCGACAATGGAATTTTTGCCTACGACCGCATTGTTCAACAGACAACTGCCAATTCCGATCAGGGAATTGTCGCCTACGGTGCAGCCGTGCAGGGTCGCCTGGTGACCGACAGTCACGCTTTCGCCAATCGTTAACCTGATGCCTGGGTCCGTATGCAGGACTGCGCCGTCCTGTACGTTGCTGTTCCTGCCGATTTCGATCAGGTCGTTGTCGCCGCGAAGCACAGCGTTGAACCAGACGCTGGCGCCGTGTTTCAGTACGACACTGCCGATAATCGTGGCGTTTTCGGCGACGAAATGTTGCGTGCCCTCGAAAACCGGATGACGGTCTCCGAGGCTACAGATCACTGCGCCTTCGCCTGGTTTGCGACTGCAGCCGCCGCTGCAGCAACCGCTTCTGCGTCGCCCAGAAAATCACGCGACAACGGCTTCAGGTTGTCATCCAGGTCGTAAGCAAGCGGGATGCCGGTAGGAATATTAAAGCCGGTGATTTCTTCTTCAGATATGTCATCCAGCATTTTGACCAGTGCTCGCAGGCTGTTGCCGTGCGCAGCAATGAGTACGTTTTTTCCGTCGCGGAGCGACGGCTCTATGATGTTCTTCCAGCATGGCAATACGCGCTCGAGCGTCGTCGCCAGTGATTCGGTTGCCGGCAACTCTGCAATACCGGCGTAGCGGGCGTCGTGCGACGGGTGGCGTTCGTCGTCAACATCCAGCGGTGGTGGCGGCGTCGCATAACTGCGTCGCCAGATATGCACCTGCTCGTCTCCGTATTTTGCCGACGTTTCTGCTTTGTTGAGTCCCTGCAGCGCACCGTAGTGACGTTCATTCAGACGCCAATCCCTCACAACGGGTATCCACACCCGATCCATTTCATCAAGCATGATCCACAACGTTCGGATGGCGCGCTGTAAAACCGAGGTATAGGCAATGTCGATGTCATAGTCGAGGTCGCGCAGCAGCTGACCGGCCGCGACGGCCTCATCTCGTCCCTTGTCCGTCAGATCGACGTCTGTCCAGCCAGTGAACAAATTCTTGAGATTCCAGTCACTCTGGCCATGACGGCACAGTACGAGTTTTCCAGCCATTTATTTATCCTGGGCGACCATTGGTCGTCAGCCATTGGTCATCGGTAATTAATTGTCGGTGAGTTTGCGTAATTCCTGCGCTGCGACTGACATAGTGGCAAAGTCAACTTCGTGACGCAGGCGCATTTCGGCAAGGATTGCATCGTATTTGCGAATGGCTGCCGAATTCTTGCTAATCCAGGCTTCGAAAACTTCTACCGGCGTTTTTCTGCTGCGGCGACCAAGTAGCGCCGTCACAAATTCCCGTCTTATCCTGTAGAAATC
This sequence comes from Woeseiaceae bacterium, assembly GCA_047620565.1. Classification (GTDB taxonomy): domain Bacteria; phylum Pseudomonadota; class Gammaproteobacteria; order Steroidobacterales; family Woeseiaceae; genus SZUA-117. Next base: position 7,962 of record JBLHLN010000063.1, on the reverse strand, counting down.
GTCGCGCAGGTTACTGCGTGCAAGTGCCTGCCAGCGTCCCTCAACTTCCAGTCCTTCGACGCTTCTGCTCATCCAGACGATTCCAAGTCGATCGCTCATATCAGAATACAGTCGCGCCGTGTCGCCTACGTCCTTACGATGCAGGTTGGCGAGATCAGCAATATCAAGGCCGCCGCGAGTGAGAAGCAGCGCTGCCATCTTTTTAGCGAGTTTTTCGGGAACGCCGTGGCCCAGGTATTCGGCTGTAGACGCTTTTTGCCGTTCTCTGGCCGCTCCGGTGACGATGCTGGTGGCTCTCGAGTAAATCGTTGCCATGCCCTTTTTCAACTGCGCAACGGCGTCGACGATATCAAGATCGTCGCCGTAGCGCTCGATCAGCCAGTAGCATGCGTGTCGCAATACCCGGCTTACCTCAAACATCATCGATTGTTGCAAAGTTGCGGAAATATCGTTGTCGAGCGATTCGATAGTTCGCCAGATGTCGCTGCACTGGCAAATCTCCCGCGCGACGACATAGGCGCGAGCGATGGTGACAATGTCAGCGCCGGTATCGACCTGCACTCTCTTGACGAAAGCCGGTCCCATTCGATTAACAATGTTATTGGCAATGAGCGTAGCGAGAATCTGGCGGCTCAGTCGATGTATCGGGATCAGGTCTTTGTAACGACGTCGTAAGACTGATGGAAAGTATCGCTGCGGATCGGTCGTCAAAAAATCATCCAGTTCCTGGTCGGATGCCTCCAGTCCGTTGTAAAGATCGATTTTCGCGTAACTCAGGATAACCGCAAGTTCGGGGCGGGTCAGACCCTGTTTGCGCTGGCGTCGTTCGTCAATTTCGATTTCGTCCGGGAGAAACTCCAGGTCGCGATCCAGGAGGCCGGTCTTTTCCAGGTTGGTCATGAGTCGAGCGGTTTCGTCGAGACGTTCCGGCGCGCGCGCCTCCATCATGCTAATCGACTGTGTCTGCAGGTAATTGCTGCGCAATACGAAACTGGCAACATCGTCGGTCATTTCAGCCAGCAACTTGTTGCGTTTGGCTCGCGTCAGCCGGCCCTCCTGTTCAGCCGCACTGAGCAGGATTTTGATGTTGACCTCCCTGTCCGAGCTGTCCACTCCGGCAGAGTTATCAATAAAATCGGTGTTCACACGGCCACCGTTGAGGCTGTACTCAATTCGGGCTCTCTGCGTCAGGCCCAGGTTGCCACCTTCACCGATGACCTTGCAGCGGAGTTCATTAGCATTGACACGTACATTGTCGTTACTGCGATCGCCAACGTCGGCATGGCTTTCGGTGCTGGCTTTTACGTAAGTACCAATACCGCCATTCCAAAACAGGTCAACTTGCATGCGCAATATTGCGCGAATCAATTCCAGTGGCTGTATGGAAGCTTCTTCGCAGCCAAGGAGTTTGCGCGCCTCCGGGCTGAGGCGAATCTGTTTTGCCTGGCGCGAGTAGACGCCACCACCCTTGGAAATCAGCTTGTCGTCGTAGTCATCCCAACTGGACCGGTCCATGCGAAAAAGTCTCTTTCGCTCGCGGAAGCTCGCGGCCATGTCGGGGTCCGGGTCAAGAAAAATATGCATATGATTGAATGCTGCGACGAGCTTTATTTTCTTCGACAGCAGCATGCCATTGCCAAATACGTCTCCACTCATGTCACCAATTGCGATGACGGTGAAAGGAACTTTCTGCACATCGACGCTCTGTTCCCGAAAATGCCTGCGGACTGCTTCCCAGGCTCCTCGTGCGGTTATGCCCATTTTCTTGTGGTCATAGCCGGCAGAGCCGCCTGACGCAAAAGCATCATCCAGCCAAAATCCGTAGTCAGCGGAGATGCTGTTCGCTATGTCCGAAAACGTCGCGGTGCCCTTATCCGCTGCGACGACCAGGTAGGGGTCTTCACCATCCTTGCGCACAACATCGACGGGTGGCACAACCTTGTCATCAATAACGTTGTCGGTGATATCGAGCAAGCCACAGATGAATGTTTTGTAACAGGCGATGCCTTCGGCCAGGATCTCTTCACGATCATTTTGCGGCAAGCGCTTCGGGACGAAGCCGCCCTTGGCACCGGTTGGCACAATTACCGTATTCTTGACTACTTGTGCCTTCATAAGGCCGAGAACTTCAGTGCGGAAATCTTCGCGCCGATCCGACCAGCGCAGACCACCGCGGGCGACGTCGCCACCGCGCAAATGCACACCTTCGACTCGCGCCGAATAGACGAAAATTTCATATTTCGGTTTTGGCAGAGGCACCTCCGCCAGATTGCCGGAGTCGATTTTGATCGATATGTAGGACTTTGGCTTGCCGTCGGCATCTGTCTGAAAATAGTTGGTGCGTAAGGTGGCGCGTATTGCGCCGGCGAACGCGTTGAGGATTCTGTCTTCGTCGAGACTTTTTGCTCGTGCTACACCGCGCGATATTTTCGCTGTGCAGGTCTGTAACATTTCGGCACGCTTCTTCTTGCTTAGCGAAGGATCGAACTGCAGTTCGAACTGCCGCACCAGCGCACAGGCGAGGCTGGAGTGTGCTACCAGCACCTCTTCCATGGAATTTTGGCTATATGGAATTCCTAGTTGCAGGATGTACTTGGCATAACAGCGCACCAGCGAAGTCTGGCGCACGTCAAGACCTGCCGCCAGGATCAGTTCATTGAAATTGTCGCTTTCGGATTCGCCGCTAATAGCCTGGCGAAAACCGTCCTGAAACCGTTCCGCGGCTGCGTCAAGATCCAGGTCTGCCGCGAGCTCGCAGCGCAACTGAAAATCCTGAATCCAGAAAGATTTGCCGTTTTTCAGAGTCATCTCGTAAGGGTGTTCGCTCGTAACGTCGGTTCCCAGATCCTCGAGAATTGGCAAAACAGCGGACAGCAACAACGGAGCATCTTTCATAAAGGAAAGAAAATGTAGTTTGTCCGGCGGCGTCCCCGCCGGCTGGTGCAGTAGCAGGAAGTCGTCGTGTTCACCTTTCAGCAATCCGTCAATGCGTTTGACATCCAGACACGCTGTTCTCGGCTCTGTGTCGGCCTCATAAGCTGGCGGAAAGCTCTGGCCATATTCGCGAAACAGCGCAAGACCCTCGTCCTGGCCATAGCGGTCCGCAAGTTGTTCGCGCAGACGGTCCTGCCAGGTTATGACCGATTCAGCAATGCGATCTTCAATACGCTGAATGCTGATGCGCGGCCGGTTGCCGGGGCCGACACGCACAATCGTATGTAACCTGGCCAGCGGCGAATCGACAATTTGCACACTCGAGTCCACGCTGATTCCGGAAAACTCGTCGAGTAGTATCTCCTCAACCCGGCGCCGAATTCCGGTCGCATATTTTTCCCGCGGAATGTAAACAATGCAGGAGAAAAAACGGCGAAATGCATCCCGACGCAGGAAAAACTTGACGCGCCGCCGTTCCTGCAAATTCAGGACCCCTTTGGTGGTGCGCAGCAGGTCTTTGACTGAGCTTTGAAACAGTTCGTCTCGCGGAAACGAGTCGAGAATATGCATAAGCGCTTTGCCGCGGTGTCCGGACGGATCAAGCTGCGATTTTTCCAGGACACGCTGAACTTTTAGTCGCAGTAATGGAATGTTCCTGGGTGCCTCGCTATAGGCGACCGAAGTAAACAGTCCGATAAAGCGTTTTTCGCCTATCGCATTGCCCTTGTTGTCATAAATCTTGACGCCGATGTAGTCGAGATAGCTGTGTCTGTGTATCGTCGCACGCGAATTGGCTTTGGTAATGATTAACCAGTCTTTGGACCGGCTATGGCGTTCAACTTCCTTACTCAACATTACGGCGCGACCGCCGCGTTCGTCTTTGGACAATACGCCGAGACCGGTACCCTTGACCGGGGCGAGGTACAGATTTTCGCCTCGTTTTCTCAGGCGATATTCCCGATAACCGAGAAACGTAAAATGATCGTCCGCCATCCAGCGCAGCAGTGCGTCAGTTTCAATGCGCACGGCCGGATCAGCGCCTGTGGGACCACGATTAAGTGATGCTGCTGACTCAAGAATTTTGTCGCGCATTTTTCGCCAGTCGCGGACCGCAACCCGGATATCTGCCAGCACCTTCATGATTTCGTGCTCGAGAACGTTCAGGTGCTGTTTGTCAGACTCGCGGTCGACAACGAAGCGAATGAATGATTCAACCCGACCGCCATTACCGGATGTCGCCAGGCCGGTCAGCTTGCCGCGGGCATCGCGATGCACGCGATAGATCGGGTGAACCGTCATGTGGATGGCAAGGCCATGCCGGCTTATGGCAGCAGAAACGGAGTCCACCAGGAAAGGCATGTCATCATTCACCATTTCGACGATAGTGAAAGCGGACTGGTAGCCATGCGTATCTTCGTTTGGATTGAAGATTCTTAGCAGCGGCTGGCCGGCTTTCCTGGTTTTTGCAAAATCGAGATGTGCGACAGCAGCCTGCCCCATGATTTTGGGTAAGCGATTCTGCATATCTTCGTAAGGCACATCGGCGAAATACCGGCGCAAATAGCCGTTAATATCTTTCTTGTTACGCAGGCTTTTTGATTGCGGCCGGCTGGCGATAATTTGGCTGATCAAACTATCAGACATATCGCTAGCGCGACGATGGGGCTGTTTTGACACTGCACGCACTCCGACCAGATCACTTGTGGATCCGACTGATGTGTAATGACTGGGACTTTATCTGATTATTGCGGTTTTTCCAGATCCTCAATGACCGCCGCAAGAAAACGGCAGGCTTCACCACCCGTAACGCAGCGATGATCGAAGGTCAGTGACAAGGGTATTCTTCTGTGGACTTCGATGCCACCCATAACAGCAACAACATCGTGCTGAAGTTTGCCGGTACCAAGGATGGCGACGGTTGGCGGCACCATCAGCGGTGTGGCATAGCGGCCCGCGAGCATGCCGAAGTTGGACAATGTGAATGTGTAATTGACCATGTCCTGCGGAGCGACGGTGCGCTCGAGCGCGGCTTTCTTAATACGCGCGACGGCCTCGCGAATTTGCCCGGTGTTCATGTCTTCGGCATTGCGGATGACGGGGACAATCAGGCCGTCCCCCGAATCGACTGCCATGGCGACATCAACGCGGGCCTCGGTCTGATGCACCATGCCTTGCGGTTCATAAAAGCCGTTCAGCGCAGGCTCCGCAGCGCAGCCTGCGACGATCGCCCTGATGCTGCGGGCAGTGAAATCTTTCTTGTTCAGCCATTCGTCGATGTCGGCATCATCAAATATAGTGCAAAGCGGGACCTCGTCACGGGTCCTGCTCATACTTTGCGCCATGGCACGACGCATGCCGCGCAAAGGCTCGGCCCTGGCGGCAGCCAGCTGCGGTTTCGCCACAGCCGGTTTGGCGGCCGATTTCGCGACGCTTGCGTGCGCAGCGAGATCCTGTGCGGTGATCTGGCCATTTTTGCCGCTTGCAACGATTTCGGCCAGGTCGATGCCCAGCTTTTTCGCCTGGGTGCGTACTGAGGGCGTCGCTTTTATCCTGCCTTTCTTGCGTTTTCGGCTACCACCGGCGACGGCCGTTTCTTTAAGTACCTCATTGCCTGTAGGTACGTTGCCGACCACGGTTGCGGCATCGGTGGTGGCCTCGCTGACCGGCCTTGCAGACGCTGCAGGAGCATGGATATCGCTATCAGGGCTGGCAGAAAATTCCACCAGTGGTGCGCCGGTAGCGATGACGTCGCCCGCACCGCCATGCAATTTCGCGACGACACCGGTAAAAGGTGACGGCACTTCGACCACAGCTTTCGCCGTCTCGACCGAAACCAGCAAGTCATCGGTTTTTACAGAATCGCCCTCAGCGACATGCCATTCAACAATTTCCGCATCCGGCAATCCCTCGCCCAGGTCTGGCAAGTTGAAAACGGTCATTCTGAATTCATCCTAGTCATTGACGGACTCTCTTATCGCATCAGCAATTTTACTGACACTTGGCATGTAGTCCATCTCGCGGCGAAACAACGGCATGATGACATCGTAGCCAGTGACGCGTCGAATCGGGCCTTTGAGATCATAAATACCTTTTTCCGCAACGATTGCAGCAACCTCGGCGCCAACGCCAAAGGATCGTGCTGCCTCATGTGCGATTACAAGGCGACCGGTTTTTTCTACCGACTCGAGGATAGTGTCGTAGTCAATAGGGCTAATCGTCGCGAGATCAATAACTTCACAGCTAATGCCGCTCTTCGCCATTTGATCTGCTGCTTTTAGTGTCTCAAATGTCATCGCGCCCCAGGTTACAACCGTTACGTCAGTTCCCTCGCGCAATATGTAGCAGACATCCAGCGGCAGCGCCTTGCCGTTGTCTTCCACGTCCTGCTTATTCAGTCGGTAGATACGTTTGGGCTCGAGAAATACGACGGGATCCGGATCACGAATAGCGGCCAGCAACAATCCGTACGCGCGGGATGGCGAGGACGGGATTACGACTCTGACGCCTGGCATGTGCGCAAACAATGCCTCTGTACTTTCGGAGTGATGTTCGGGCGCATGAATGCCGCCACCGTACGGCGCGCGCAACACCATCGGGCAAGTGAGCCGGCCACGGGTGCGGTTTCGCAGTCGTGCAGCGTGATTGATGATCTGGTCAACGGTCGGGTAAATAAAACCCATAAACTGGATTTCTGCTATCGGCAACATTCCCTGGGAAGCCATGCCGATCGAAATGCCGGCGATCATACCTTCGGCCAGCGGCGTATCCTGGACGCGATCCTCGCCAAACTTTTTTTGCAAACCGGCAGTCGCGCGAAATACGCCACCGTTGACGCCGACATCCTCGCCAAGCACCACAACGCGGGAATCGTGCTCGAGCTCCCACGCCATGGCCATAGTCAGGGCATCGATCAGGGTTACTTCAGCCATGACCACCCCCACCATTGTCCTTGTAGCGTATGGCGTGTGCGCGCTGTTCCTCAAGAAACTCCGGCAGGTCCTCGTACATGTAATCAAACATGGCCTCGATCGGCGCTTTGGGCGTATTCAGGTATTTCTGCACAGCAACATCAACTTTTTTTGCTGAATCGTCGAGCAACGCCGCTTCCTTTTTCTCATCCCAAACGCCGAGGTCGGTCAGGTATTTTCTCAAGCGAATTAGCGGCTCTACCTTCCATGCTGCCTTAACTTCATCATCTTTGCGGTAGCGACTCGCGTCGTCAGCAGTAGTGTGATCGCTGAGTCGATACGTAACTGCTTCGATGAGGCACGCGCCTTCACCGCGCCTTGCACGATCGAGTGCGCGTTCAACCCAATGACGTACAGCGATCACATCATTGCCGTCGACCTGGATGCCGGGAATACCTGCGGCAACCGCTTTTTGTGCGAGAGTTTCCGTTGCCGTTTGTTGCTCAATCGGCAGGGAAATTGCCCACTTGTTATTAACGACCATGAACACAACAGGCAATGTGCGGGCACCGGCCACATTCATCGCCTCATAAAAAGCGCCCTCGGAAGTGCCGCCGTCACCATTGATTGAAACAGCGCAACGCTTTTCGCCGCGTAATTGAAAGGCCATAGCCGCGCCGGCAGCGTGCAGACATTGTGTTGCGATGGGTACACAAAACGGATAATCGTTGCGCGGACCCGCAAAGTCACTGCCGCGTTCGTCTCCGCCCCAGTACAGCAGGATTTCGTCCATCGTCACGCCGCGATAAAACATGGAGCCGTATTCGCGATAGCTTGGCGCCAGGACGTCGTCTTCCTGCATTGCCGCAGCGATGCCGATGTGGGTTGCCTCGTGGCCGAGGCAGGAAGCATAGGTGCCGAGTTTGCCGGTGCGCTGCAAATTGATAGCCTTGGTATCAAACACGCGCGTTTCCGTCATATGACGGTACATCTCGAGCAGTTTTTCGCTGTCTTTGGCAAGTTCGGGGATGTCCGAACTGGGTTTGCCCTCTGGGTCCAGGAACTGACTGTACTGGACCTCGAAATCCGCGATGGTTTCCAAGTGTTACTCCAAAATCAC
>JBLHLN010000062.1:0-9756 GCA_047620565.1 Woeseiaceae bacterium | reverse complement strand
GGATGCTTTTTCAGTAGATTTTCGGGCCGCACCGGTCTCGGCACAAAGTTGCCTCCACAATTCGGGCAAATTCCCGCATAGATTTCCTCTACGCAAGTTGTGCAGAAAGTACATTCGAATGTACAGATCATTGCCGCTGCCGATTCCGGCGGCAGGTCACAGTCACAGTGTTCGCAATTTGGTCGCAGCTCGAGCATGTGAGCGCTGTATCAGGCGTGGCCGCCTGACAATTTATCGCCGAGAACGCGAAATGCGCCCGACTCCAGGTTGGTCTTGTTTTCCGCCGACTCTTCGTATGTCAGAACGATCTCGGTTGCGCCATCAAGCTCCGCTGCCGGATTGCAAAGTTTCAAAATCAACATGTTGCCGGTCATTTGCGCGTCATCGATCAGATCGTGCCCGGCGAATTGCTGTTCGTTGATTTCGATATAAATTGCGTCATCGAAATCGGCGCCTTCTGCTTTCATTAGCAGGAGGTAGTCCTCTATATCGCCACCCGCGGTCGTCCGCGCGAAGAAAAGCATGCTGGCGTTGTCGCGAACGTCGAACGCGACGGTGTCGTAGTGGCGACTGTTTGACATGATTTTCCCTGCGAAATAAACGAGTTGGCAGTTTACGCTATATGGTGAAACGATAGTGTAATTTTGCGGTCGTTTTGCTGTGCTGCGCTGCCAGCACCTGGTTCAGGCGGTTTCGTCTCTTAGCGAATCGATGCGCTCATCTTTTTCCTGCCAGAGCTGCGTCAGCCATTGGTGAAATTTTCTGCGGTAATCGCGATCGCTTTCATAATCACTGCCGATAATCCAGGGCTCCACCGGAAGCTTCCTGATGTCAATCACCACGTGGTCAAACTCACCGCACATCATGTCCCAGAATTTGGTCGGCGCCGTCGGATAAACCATAGTAATGTCCAGAATGCCGTCAAACATGTCGCCCATCGAATTCAACGCGAGAGCCACGCCGCCGGCGCGCGGTGGCAGGAGATTGTTGTAGGGCGATGCACGTCGCGATTGTTTTTCTTCAGTAAATCGCGTCCCCTCGATGAAATTAATAACAGTGGTTGGTGTGTCGCGAAATTTTTCGCAGGACTTTCGCGTCGCTGCCAGATCTTTACCTTTTTTCTCCGGGTAGCGGACAAGGTAGGACTTGGAATATCGCTTCATGAACGGCATGTCCATCGCCCACCATGCGGTGCCGAGGAACGGAAACCAGATTAGCTGTTGTTTGATAAAAAATTTGAGGAATGGAATGCGACGATTTAGTACCGTCTGCAATGCCACGATATCGACCCACGTCTGGTGATTCACAATAACGAGGTACCACTTGTCGTTACCGAGCTCTTCTCGTCCCCGAATGTCCCACTTTGTCGAATTAACCAGCGAAAAAAGAAACGCGTTGATGTCAATCCAGATTTCACCGATCGACATAATCAGGCGAGTAAGAATTCTTTGCAGAGGCTTGATGGGGATCAACAATTTCAGAAAGGCAAACACCATCAATGGGATAAACCAAAAAATCGTGCTTACTGTGCAACCGCTGAAAATAATCAGCCCACGCAGATTTCTTATTGTTTTTTTGAGCAAGGCGCCATTGTCCATGTTGCAATACGCTGAATACTATCGCGAATCTGCTGTTATTGAATGACCGTCTGCCAGCGCGGTCTTCGCTTGCCGCATATATTGCCATCTAGTACTGTACTTTGCTTTATCAGCCCTGCGCCGCAGGTCCTCCTGTGACCTGCTCCTACACCAGATTGGGACGATTTCGATATGATTTCTCTGAACATTAATGGCGACGATCAGGAACTTGACGTTGATCCCACAACACCATTGTTATGGGTTATCCGGGAAACCATCGGCCTCACCGGCACCAAGTTTGGCTGCGGCATAGCTCAGTGTGGCGCGTGCACGGTACATCTAAATGGTTCACCTGTTCGCTCCTGTGTTACGCCGGTGCAGGCGGCCGCCGGGCAACAGGTCACCACGATAGAGGGAATTACCAGCGGTGAGGACGATTTGCACCCGATCCAACAGGCCTGGATTGATGAGCAGGTGCCACAGTGCGGTTATTGTCAGTCTGGTCAGATTATGTCTGCGGTCGCGCTGATCGATTCGAATCCGTCACCTTCTGATGCAGACATAGACGCTGCGATGAGCGGCAATATTTGTCGTTGTGGCACCTACTCTCGAATGCGCAGAGGCATCAAACGAGCAGCAACAAGCATGGCATCAACATCAGCAAAGAAGGATGTCCGTAATGGGTAAATGGAGCAGGCGGGCGTTCATTTCCAGCGGCGTTCTGGCGGGTGGCGCTGTCGTGTTCGGCATCGCCATTCGGCCCGGCAACCGTGCGGGTAAGGTTGCCGCACTCGTCGCAGGCGAAGAAGAAACTGTTTTTAATGTCTGGGTCAAAATTTCTCCGGACAATACAATTACCGCGATTATTCCACATGCCGAAATGGGTCAGGGCGTGCACACAACGCTGGCGATGATGCTGGCGGACGAAATGGATGCCGACTGGAACCTCGTAAAGATGCTGGAGGCGCCTGCGCACGAGGAATATGCGAACTACGCCCTGGCTAAGGGGTTCGCCGCCGGCGATTTTGACTTCCCTGCATTTCTAATCGATACCGTTGACGGCGTATTCCTGACTGCGACCAAGCTGATGAATTTACAGATAACCGGTGGCAGCACGTCAGTAGCGACAACCGGTCAATTCGGTATGCGCATCGCAGGCGCTGCAACCCGGGCCGCACTGCTAAAGGCAGCCGCAAACGCATGGGATGTAGCGGAAAATGAATTGCAGGCAAGCAATAGCCGGATTACGCATCTATCCGGCAACAGGAGCGCGAGTTATGCGGAGCTTGCGCGTCAGGCCGCGCAGCTACAACAGCCCGCGAATCCCGTACTGAAGACGCCGGACCAATTCACGATCATGGGAACCGACGTACAACGATTTGATGTTCCTGCAAAAGTCGACGGCAGTGCGAATTTCGGCATCGACGTGGTCTTGCCCGGTATGAAGTACGCCACAGTTATGGCGTCACCCGTGTTCGGTACGAAAGTTCTGTCAGTAGACGAGACGCCTGTCCAGAATATGGCCGGCGTGCGAAAAGTCGTCAACCTTGGCGATGCTGTCGCCGTGGTGGCCGATGGCTACTGGCAGGCGAAGCAGGCGCTGGATAGCCTGCACATAGTTTTTGAGGAAGGCGAGCATAACTCGATTGAGCAGAGCGACATCTTCGAGCAGTTTTCGAATGACATGGACGCGGCAGTTGCCGCCGGTGATGAAATCACGGATCTTGAACGCGGGGATGCAGGCACCGCCCTGGCGAATGCCGCTTCTGTAGTTGAGGCGGAATATCGGGTGCCTTACCTGTCACATGCGCCAATGGAACCGATGAATTGCACGGCGTGGGTGCATGACGATATTTGCGAATTGTGGACTGGCACGCAAAATCCGCTGGGATTTGCAGCGGAGGCAGCAGACGCCATTGATATGGAAACGGAGAATGTCGTTCTGCATAACCAGTACCTGGGTGGCGGATTTGGTCGACGCGCATTTGCTGATTATACGATTCAGGCTGCACGCATCGCGGCGGAAGTGCCTTATCCGGTCAAGCTCATTTGGTCGCGCGAGGAAGACATGCGCCACGATCACTACCGACAGGCGAGCATCAGCAGATTCAAGGCTGCACTGGATCAGGAGGGCAAACCGACGGCATGGACCAACCAGTATGTTGAGAAACATGACCCGAAGGAAGCACCCTACATTCCGTATGACGTCGAAAATCAGTTTATTCATTACGCGGAGTCAGGCACGCATGTTCCGTGGGGATTCTGGCGCAGCGTAGATCATTCGCTGCATGCATTTTTCACAGAATCTTTCATCGACGAGCTGGCATTCGCAGCCGACCAGGATCCGTATCAGTACCGCCATGATTTGTTAGCGAAAGCGCCAAGATTTCAAAAGGTTCTGGATTTAGTGGCAGAGAAGTCCGGGTGGGAACGACCACTGGCGGACAACCAGGGTCGCGGTATCGCCATTCACAAGTCTTTCGGCACCATTGTCGCGCAAGTTGTCGAGGTCGAAGTCATCGATGGCAAGGTGAGACCACTCCGTGTCGTTTGTGCGGTAGATGCGGGTTTCGCGATGCATCCGGATGGTATGAAAGCGCAAATGGAAAGCGGCATCGTCTATGGCCTGACTGCTGCGCTTTACAGCGATATCTCAATCCGCAGAGGCGCAGTCGCACAAAGCAATTTTCATGACTATCAGATGCTGAGAATGAATGAATCGCCAGATATCGAAACTTACATAGTGAATAGCGGTGAGAAAATCGGCGGAGCGGGCGAACCGGGAACACCAGCCATTGCTCCCGCGCTGGTCAATGCCATTTTCAACGCTACGGGAAAAAGGATTCGTGAATTGCCAGTGAAGCTTCACGACCTGACTCGCGAAAACCTGGAGTCGAAGGACATCGCATAAAAAAACCCCGCTTCAAGCGGGGCTTTCTTTAGTTTGACCAATCGCTATTCTGTGCGACTGGTTACTTCGAGCAAATGATATCCAAACTGGGTTTTTACCGGACCCTGTACCGTGTTCACATCCGCGCTGAATACGACTTCATCGAATTCCTTGACCATCATGCCAGGTCCGAACTCTCCGAGGTCACCACCCTGCTGGCCTGAAGGGCAGGAAGAATGTTGTTTCGCGAGATCGGCGAAATCAGCGCCACCGCCTATCTCGTCCTTCAATGACTGGCATTGCTCCTCCGAATCAACCAGGATGTGTCGTGCCTTTGCTTTGGCCATGCGTTTCGCTCCGTAACCGTTAAGATTGGCGCATTATCCACAAATTCCATCGAGCCGCAAAACCGGGATCGGGGCCGCAGAATAGAGGTAGGAATAGCCGTGACGGGCTTAGGAGCTGCGTCAATGAAAATACACATCCACTCGGCGCTTTTGTGTTGCGTCTTGCTCATCAATTAGACGACTCTTCCTGCAGCGCAACTCGATGCAGCTGATTTGCGATCCATGCGCGAAGCATCAAGGGCTTATGCCAGTGCATGGCTCGCCAACGATGCTGAAAAAGTAATGGCGACCTTTGTCAGTGAGCCGATCTTGTCTCCCTCCGGTCTCGACTATCTTGAAGGCCAGAAAGCAGCCAGGGATTTCTGGTTTCCGGCGGACTCGCCAGCCACCAATGTCACCCGATTTGACACTGAGGAGCTGGAAATTGACGGCTCCGGCGACCTGGGTTTTGTGCGCGGGACTTTCACGCTGGCATTCGACTATGATGGGGTAAGCTATGAAAACCGCGGCAAGTTTGTGACGATATTGAGAAAACAAACGGACGGCGAGTGGTTAATCACGCATCACCTGTGGGATGACTATCCGCGTGATAACTAGAGCAAGGTAGGAAAAATCCAGCAATATTACGGAGAGCCCCGGTAGTGAAACGCCATCTGGTTACCCTGTTGTTCTTGCTTGCCGCTATTGCGTTCTATGTTGCTGGCGCGGCTGGCCCGGCCACTTTACTGCTGCTACTCGGCGTTCTGGCTGAAGGGACTTTTTGGTACCGATTTTTTGGCAGGAAGCGAAACAAAGCAGAATAAATCTTTGGGAGCATCTAACGATGACTAGAAATGTTTTTGCGGTGGTCTTTGGCGTGGTGACTGCGGTAATTCTCATCATGGTTATTGAAACTATGGGCCACTCTGTTTATCCACCAGCGAGCAGCATCGATTTTCAGGATATGCAGGCCATGGCGACGTATGTCGACGCCTTGCCGATCGGTGCACTACTTTTTGTCATGCTGGCATGGGGAACGGGAACAATTGGTGGCGGTCTGGTCGCTTGTCTCATCGCCAGGAACCGCGCGATGGTGTATGCATCAATTGTTGGCGGAATGGTGTTATTCGCAACCATTTACACATTGACGACGATACCGCACCCACTGTGGTTTTCGATTACTTCTGTCATCGCCATTGCCATAGCGACCTGGATCACCGGCATTATCGGCAGGAATTTCGAAGTACCGGGCGCTGCGGAATAGCGGAGTATTGCATGGGTGATTCATCCGACAACGGCATACCGTGGCTGCTATGGCCTTTCTACGCGATCTGGCGTCTGCTAACCCTGATTCTTAGTATTACGGGCCGCATAATCTGCATCGTACTAGGCGTAGCTTTAATGATGGCCGGGGTTGCCATTTCCCTGAGCGTCATCGGCGCGCCGCTCGGTGTGCCGATGACTGCGCTTGGCTTCCTCCTGGTTATTCGCGCACTTTTTTGATTGCTTAACTTTTCTCAACGGCAGGTTTACGAGGAAAAAATGTCAGTTTCACGATTGCAGCACATTACAAAAATCGGCGTCGAACAGATGGGTGACCTGGCAGACAGCCTGCAGGATCCGGACGTTTTGCGCCTCGAAAACCTGGACACCAATATATTGCCACCCGCCTCCGCGATTGCGTATACCAGCAATGCGATAACGGACGACGATGCTAACAGCTACCTCCCGTTCCTCGGCCTGGATTCCATTCGCCAGGCGGCGGCAACGCACGTCGGCCGACAGGCCGGGCACAACTATGACTGGAAAACAGAGACGGTAATCAGTGCGGGCGGTCTTTCGGGAATTCTGAATGCCTTGCTTGCAATGCTCGAACCTGGCGACGAGGTCTTACTCACTGATCCAACCTATGTCGGCCTGATCAACCGGGTAAGACTCGCGGGCGGAGTACCACGTTTTGTGCCGCTGCTGCCAACCTCTGACGGCTGGGTCCTTGATCGTGATGCGCTGGATGCGATCGATACCCGGGCTGTTGCAGTTGCGTTGTTGATGAGCCCGTCAATGCCAACCGGTGCGGTGCTTAATAAGGACGACTGGACCGCGTTGACTGACTTTTGCCGGCGGGCGAATTGCTGGTTGATAAACGACGCTGCCATGGAGCGAATTCTGTTCGACGATCGACGCGTTATTCATCCGGCAAGTTTCGCTGGCATGCGCGACAAGGTGGTAACGGTCGGATCTGCATCAAAGGAATACCGCATGATTGGTTGGCGCGTTGGCTGGGTCGTCGGACCCGCGAAGATAGTTGCCGATATCGCCAGGGTGAGTATCACAAACGTCGTATGCCAGACCGGCATTGCTATGGGCGCCGTTGCAACGGCCATGAATTGCGAGGATGACGGAATCTCGGACAGCACGATCGAATTACAGGCACGCCGCGATTGTATTCTTGAACAGCTCAAAGACTACAAAGTGATTCCGCCGCACGGTGGCTGGTCTTTGCTCGTGGACGTATCACCACTGGGTCTTGATGGTCCACGGGCCTCCAGCCTGTTACTGGAAAAAGGCCGGATCGCGGCGACAGCGATGAATAACTGGGGCGGCGATCATTGCGCCAACTATGTACGACTGGTTTATGCCAATGAATCTGTTGCTCGCCTTGCAGACATCGGCGAGCGCTTTCGCAGCGCATTGGCTTCCTGATTGTTAACGACAGGAAAGAAGCATGACTGACAGAATGACGGTCGGCAAATCGATGCTGGGCGTAAATCGAACGGTCCGCGACGGCAAGACAGTGGCGTTCGAGTTTATTCATATAAGCGAAGACGAGGCTGGCAACGTAGAACTGACTGCGTCACCTTCGGGTCAGGAGAAAGCGCGCTTCGCATTGACCCTGGTATCCGCCAACGAGGCGGTATTCGAAAATCCCGACCACGATTTTCCGCAAAGAATAATCTATCGCCTGCAGGACCAGAACACCCTGATCGGACGCATTGAGGGGGTCATCGACGGAAATATTAGGGCAGTCGATTTTCCGATGACGAGGAGTCATTGCGGAGACGATGGAAAATAACAATATCCTGCTCACAGACAAGCGAGTTTCCGCAATTCTGCTGTTCTCGCTTTTCATCATAGTTGCAGTAATTCTATTTGTTGATCGCGTTCCTCAAGACTCCAACTACTTTCAATTCGCCGACGCACGCAACATTTTCGGTGTAAATAATTTTCTCAATGTTGCCAGCAACGCTGCTTTTCTGCTTCCGGGTATTGCGGGATTATGGTTTCTGCGTGCGCCAGCCACGACTGGCGTTCTACCCGGTACACGCACAATGTATGTCGTACTTTTTTCAGGTGTTGTGCTTACTGCATTCGGCTCGTCCTGGTTCCACCTGTCACCCAACAATGAAACCCTCGTTTGGGATCGCCTCCCAATGACGCTCGTTTTCATGAGTCTCACCGCAACTATCGTTGCCGAATACGTCTCGTTGGCGGTCGGGCGCAGATTCTTTTTGCCGTTACTCGCAGTCGGCGCGTCGTCGGTCGCCTACTGGGCCTGGACGGAAGCCAATGGCGCGGGTGATCTTCGCGCTTACGGACTGGTGCAATTCCTGCCAATGATCATCGTTCCGGTTATCGCACTGAGCTTTCAGTCACGCTTCGATAAGCGCGGATTCCTGCTCAGGATTTTTATTCTCTATGCAATTGCCAAAATAGCTGAATTGTATGATCGCCAAATATTCGCAGTTGGCGAATATGTTAGTGGTCACACGCTAAAACACCTGATAGCGGCGCTGGCGCTGCTGGCTCTGTTGCGCGGCGTGAAATCGCGACGAGTAAGAGCCTGAACGAAGCGCCGTTTCGCAAACTACGACGACTCCTGGCTGGCAGAGCGCCAAAACACTTCTCTGATCTCACGCAATCCTGCCGCACGGAACTTCGGCGGACAATTTTCGATGTCGTCTTTTGCCTCGACGCGTTCAAGGCCTGGAAAGTATCCGACGAGTTCCGCCGCCGAAACCGAAAATGGCGGGCCGGATACGACGGTTTGATCATATTCCAGTGTCACGATAAATTTTGACGCACGCTGCTTCAGCAGACCTTGCGTGTGCTGCACATATCGGGACCGCATTTCCTCAGGCAAGGCTACGAGCGCCCCCCGATCATAGAGCGCATCGAATGGTTCGGCATCTACAGCAAAATAATCGCCGCAAAAAATTTCGATTGGCAGCTCATCAGTCGCATAGCGCCGCAACTTACCCTGCTCTTCTGTCTTATACGGCAAGGAATTTTCGGAAAAAAATGCGCATACAGCAATCTCCGACAATTCCACTCCCGTCACCCTGCAGCCGTGCCGGGCGAGCCACAGCATATCGGGCGATTTGCCGCAAAGCGGAACGAGAACACGAGAGCCAGGAGCAAGTCGAGGCCAATGCGCTTTCAAACCGGCATTGCCGGCAACCTCATGCCATCCGGTTCTGCCGGTATTCCAGCGATCGAGCCAGTCCTCAGTCAAACATTCGCTCCGTGCATTTCCTGCCTGCTGCTGTCGATGCTTATGGATGCCGCATCACTATTAACATCAATGGTAGCACCAGACTTCCCCTGCCAGAGACGTTTTCGCCATGTCCCGGAGTGTCCCGATCCGGTTTACCTGAGCCGCATCATAGGGTTACTATCGGCGCCGCAATATTCCTCCACTACCCAGTGATTTGACCGTCGCCGTGTGCGATGGATTCATTATGTGAGTTCAAATATGTCATCAGCGAAGATCATCGACGGTAAAGCCAGGGCTGCCGAACTGTCAGCAACAATTTCAGAAGCAACGACAGGTTTGCTCGCACGTAGCGGCGTGAAGCCCGGGCTGGCAGTCGTTATTGTGGGCGAGGATCCGGCCAGCCAGGTGTATGTACGCAATAAGAAACGAACGGCCGAGGCCTGCGGATTTCATTCAGTCCAGCATACG
>JBLHLN010000061.1:0-9804 GCA_047620565.1 Woeseiaceae bacterium | reverse complement strand
CAAGCTAAACAACGATATTTCGCGACTGGAGAAAAAGCTGCTGGACGCGAAAGCACGGCAGAAATCGTTGCTGGCAAGGCACAAAACTGCCAACAGCAGACTGGCTGCCAGGAAGAAAATCCACGACTACAAAATAGATGATGCGTTGGTTCGCTTCGAACAATACACGAGGCGTATTGACGACGTGGAGGGCAGAATTGAGGCATATGATCTCGGTTTGCCGAAGGATCTGAACCATGAATTTGCCGGATTGGAAGCAGAAGAGAGCGTGGCAGAGGAATTAGCCAATCTTAAGAAACGCGTTGCAGCGAGTGTTGAAGTGAAATCGGAATTAGACTGAACGGGCACCAGGGAAACTACCAGAGGAGGATAAAATGAGCAGACGCACCTGGAATCTGGATTATGGCCCGCTGCGAGGCCTTTACCGAGACAGGGAAAATGGCTGGATTTTCGGAGTTTGCGCCGGCCTCGCAGAGTTTGGAAATTTCCGCATGGGAACTGTGCGCATCATCGCAATAATTTGCTTGCTGCTATTTTTCTGGCCGACCGTATTGGTTTACATAGGTGCTACGTTGCTATTCAGGGAAAAGCCGCTGATTTACTCCGGCACACATCGTGAGTATGAATTCTGGAAGCGACAGGCGCGGAGTGATTACTGGAGCCATACATGACTACTTACGACGCCATGTCGCACCGTCGTTTTTCTCGCAACAGTGACCGGGCTATGGTCGCAGGTGTCTGCGCCGGTCTGGCGGACTACTTCGGTTTCAACCTCAGGGTTACGAGAATTCTGGCGTTTATTTGTCTGCTGATGGCAATGCCGATAACCCTGCTCGTGTATTTTGGCATTGTTTTTCTTGTGCCGTCCGCGCCAGACACGAGACGGCACGCAGATCGCAGCCGCTCGTTTCGAGACGCTCCCCGCTCCGCACCAGCGCAGACAATGAGTGACGTGAAGCGGCGATACCGGTCCATGGACAGCAGGCTGGCCAGGCTGGAGCGCCATGTCACCTCGTCGAGATTCGATCTCGACCAGGAAATTCGCAACCTGTGAATGAACAGGGCGATCTTAATTTGGGAAACTTGATATGAACGGATCTTTAGTCTTCGTACTTTGCCTGGTCACAATCGTGATGTGTGCAAGCCTTGCCCGAACAATGATCAAAAACAAGAAGCAGGTGCCAGAGAACAATGCAGAGCTTGAAGAGACACTGGCCAACATGGAGGTTCTTGAAGAGAGGATTCGGGTGCTCGAACGAATTATTACCGAGAATCGATTCGATCTGAAAAATGAGATCGACTCTCTCTGAGTTAATTGATTTAGATACGCAAAAAAAAGCCCATCACTGATGGGCTTTTTTTATACAATTGTTGTTGCGTGGCGCTGGATCAGTCGCTGCCCTTAGCTTTGTACGCCTGTACTTCAGCATTGAATTGTGCTGCCAGTCTTTCCATTTCATCGACTGCTGCATTGTATTTCTTATTCATTGCGTCTGCGCGTTGTTGCTCATCCTCTGGTTGCATATTTTCCATTGCGGTCACGGCCGCCTTCTCTTCGTCAACAATGCACTCAAGATAGACTTCCATTGCCGCAACATAGGTCTTGACGCCGCGCTGCCCCTCAAGCATATCTTCCTTGGTCGCTGTACCGCCATTAGGGATCAAGACGCGATCAGGATAATCGCAAGCGAAAGCTGACTGGGCAGCGAATAAAACTGAAACTGTGCAAATTATTTTGATGAGTATCTTCATTTTCCTGGCTTTTGGGTCTGGCCGACCGAGGTCATCGGCGGTCTGTGATTGAAATAGTACTGGTTAGCACAGTATTTAATCATGTCACTGGATTGTAGTGAAGGGCGACCTTTATTGTCTTAAAAAACAACGAATTATTTCGCACCCGGGGGCACTTATGCAAACAGGGTCAGGTACTTGTCTGTGCCGTCCGCCTGTTGCGTCAGCAATTCGAGATAGTTATCCGCACTCATCGGGTCGCCAAAAAGCAGGCCCTGCACATAGGTGCAATCCAGCGTTTGCAGGAAGTGGAGCTGATCCTCTGTTTCCACGCCCTCTGCCACAACATCCATTTGCAGGCTTCGGCCCATGTGAATGATGGTGGCAACGATGGTTGCATCATCGGGATTGACCGTGACATCTTTGACAAATGATCTGTCGATCTTCAGTGTGCTGATCGGAAATTGTTGCAGCGCACTCAAAGATGAGTATCCGGTTCCAAAATCGTCGATTGCCATATGCAGGCCGAGGCCATACAGCTCATCAAGCAATTTGATCGTGCGCACCGGGTTTTCCATCAGTGTTGTCTCGGTAATTTCCAGTTCCAGCGACGTAGGCGAGACCTCGTAACTGCGCATTATTGAGCTTATGCGGTTGACGAAATTGGGCTGCCTCAATTGTTTAAGAGACAGGTTGACGGATACACGCCCCGCTGACGATACAGTGCGTTGCCAGTTGCGGAAGTCCTCGCACACCCGGTCCAGCACCCATTCTCCGATTTCAATGATGAGATTCGTTTCTTCTGCGATCGGTATGAAATCGGACGGTAATATGATTCCGCGTTCCGGCAGCTCCCATCGCACCAACGCCTCCGCACCGATAACGGCGCCTGTTTTAATGTTGTATTTAGGCTGGTAATGGACCAGGAGCTCATCGCGTTCAAATGCTCGCTTGAGTTTGCTTTTGGTCATTAGTCTTTCAACGGCGGCTTCATTCATCTCAGGCGCATAGTATGAAAATATATTGCCACCGTTTTTCTTGGCATGATAAAGCGCGGCATCCGCGTTTCGAATCAGGTCAATTACGTTGGGTGCATCCACAGGGTAGAACGCGATGCCCATGCTGGCAGTCATAAATACTTCGTGTCCCTGTACGTAAAATGGATCGGCCAGACGATCCAGCAATTTGCGGGCGAGTTTGTCGAGCTCAGGTACTATGTCTTTGTCCGCATCAAGCCTGTCGACAATGACAGCGAACTCGTCCCCTGCGAGTCGGCCAATGACCGAATCGTCCGCGAGTCCTCCTGTTAGCCTTTCGGCCACCGTTTCAAGCGTTGCGTCACCTGCGAGGTGACCGAAAGTGTCGTTGATTTCCTTAAAATTATCGATGTCTATGTAAAACAGGCAAAGCGCTTTGTTGGCGCGTTTTGCCCTGGCTATCGCCCGCTGTAACAGGTGTTGAAACTGCATGCGGTTTGGGACTCGTGTCAGTGCATCGATTCGCGCGAGGTAGCGAATTCTTTGTTCTGCTTTGTGCCGCTCCGTAATGTTTTGTGCCGCATAAATACGATCGCCGGTAATCTCTCCGTGAGCTTCAACTCTTGAGCTGGTATACGACACAGGTACGCGCTCGCCGGATCGGGAAAGCAGAAACGCCTCCCTGGGAATTCCGAGATGCGAATCAGCCTCCAGCGGTCCGCCTTTCTGCTGGTCCACAATCAAGTCGATGTGATGTCCAACGAGTTCGCTCTCGGTATATTCGAGCATGCGCAGGGTAGCATCATTGACGCGGATGATATTTCCGTCCGCGGATGTGACAATGATCGCTTCATTCATGCTCGACAGGACGCTGTCAACATAGTCCCTGGACATTGTTGTTTTCTGCAACCTGTCTCGCATGTTGTTAAACACTTCCGCCAGGTCGCCAAGCAAATCGCCATGCAATACTTGCAGCGGTTCGCCGAAATCCGCGTCGCTCAGCTTCACTGCCTGCGTTTTCAAATCATGGATGCGCTGCGCCTGCGATTTTGCAATAAGCCAGATAACCAGCCCGCAAAGCGCGAGCGTCAGGGCGGTCGCGCCACCGATCCACAGAAAACTGGCCTGCCTGCTCTCCGTGCCCTGCGCAACAAGTTGCTGCTCGAACTGTTCAGATTCGGCGGTGAGCGCGGCAAGCGAAAAACTACTGGTCAGAGTGCCGATTTCCTGTTCGCCGTCAACAACCGGGTATGACATGTAGAGACGATCCGATCGCCAGACCGACGTGCCATCACCAGGTTCTTCTGCAACGTATCCGGACTGCGCCGGGTCGCCGCCGAGTCGGGTGAAGCGCAAGCCGATCAGGTTATCGTTGTTGGCAATTTCACGTTGCAGAAGTCGCGACGCGGTCGCTGTGTCATCGCTGGTCGACAACGAATCGGCGATTCTGTGCAGGTGTCCGCGCGCCCTGCGCTCAAAGCTCGCGGCCAGGCTTTCATCGTGCTCCACAACGCTGCTGGCGACGATGCCGGCGGCCAGAAAGCGATATTGTCCATAAAAAATGGACAACATTAGGCCGATAACGACCACGGTCAGTGTCGCCACAAGGATCAGATACCTGGGAAGGATTCTGCTTGCCATATTTATTGTCAGACTTTGACGGCTGAGACAAATTCCCGCTATTGGTTTGTTGCCGGTCTGCCTTTTCTTCTTGTTTTGGCCTGGTTCCGGAGTCCATGTTCAGAGTTCCTGGACGGCAGGCGCGTGTTCTTAACTTGCCTTAAGTTTACCACCCTGCATGTTTAACGAACGATTTCATTTCGTCGGTATTTCGCGACTTATGCGGTTATCACCGTAGCCTTTGTTATCAAAGGCCTAATTCGGTTATCAAGGGTCTGATTTGCCGAAAATTCGCCCGTCCGGCGGCTTCAATGCCGCATCAGTCGTGACATAATCAGGTATTCGATGCGAAACTGATCATTGCGCCGTATGCCGAAGTACTGACACTCAAGGGACGATTGTTGAGGAAAACTGCACTTATCGTTGACGATTCGAGGTCCGCCAGAGTGGTTTTGCGGCGCATGCTGGAAACGCATGATCTCGGCGTTGACACTGCCGAGTCTGCCGAGGATGCGCTCGACTATCTGAACGATAACCGCCCCGACGTCATCTTTATGGACCACCTGATGCCGGGCATGGACGGTTTCGAGGCGGTTTCGGCGATCAAGAACAACCCGGCGACAGCAACCATTCCAATCATGATGTACACGTCCCAGGAAGGTGAGTTGTACGTTGGACAGGCGCGTGCGCTGGGAGCGGTGGGTGTATTGCCGAAGCAGGTCGAGCCGGTCGAAGTATCGAAGGTGCTCGAATCGCTTCGAGTCATCGGCGATCAGCCCGAAAAACGCGTGCACGAAGACGGCAGCGAAGCCAGCGATGAGAGTGGTGATTATCCAAGCCTGGAGCGATTTGACCAGGACTTGCGGGTGTTGATCAGAGATTTGTTTGATCAACAGCGGGCAGTTTTACGTCGCGATCTTCTCGACAGTTATGAATCTATTGCCACGCGGGTAGCTGATGAAATCCGCTCTGCTGAACCGGAGCAAGAGGAGCCTGATGAGGAAGAGACTTCTGAGACTGCGAGCGGCATTCCTCACAGACTGCGGATTGCGGTGGCTGCTCTGGCCGTCATAGCACTGGTGTTCGCCTGGTTATACTGGCAGCGGGAACAAAGCTGGGTCGCGTTGCAGCAGCAAAATTCTGACCTGCAGCGCATCATTGAAGAACAGCAGGCGTTTGATACCGAGGGTGCGATACAGGCGCAACGACAACTAAGCGAATACCAGGAAACCCTGGGTAGCGCCTACAATGCGACTCTTCGGTCTGTCGAATGGGCGGCAAATCAGTCATCGAAATATGCCTATGACGAATTGCCACTCGGCGACAAGCGGCTCACAGTCCTAGAAGGTGTAACGGAGCACCTCATCGCGATTAATTTTAGCGGCATAGTGCAGATCGAAACGCACGTCGGAAACTTTTGTCTGTCGGCATCGGGTCCGGACGGATATGCGTTGGCATTTGCGGACTTGTCAGCGGCTCAGTGCGATCGCATTGGCTTCGATCCGGATACAGCATATGAGCTGGGACTACGGCAGTCGGTCGCCTTTGCCAACTTTCTGCGCGTAGCGGATGCCAGGACGGGCGGGAACATCCGCTTCGAAATTATCTCGTTGGGTAATTCTGCGCCTGTGCTCGATTATCCCTCAGACGCGAACAGTATTTCCGCCTCACTCTGGAATGAAATTGCGTCGGACAACAACCGCGTTGAAATTTCGGTACTAGCTGTCAATCAGTAGGTGAACTGTCAGGTTTGGCTCTGTTCTTCGGCCTGTCGCTTCTCAGTGAATGCGTGCGGATCAGCCTGTCCCGTGGTTTTCATTACACCCTGAACCACTGCGCCCTCGGCAACAGCGATTGCCTGGCCGGAAACAGTACCGTTGATTTTGGCGGTGTCGCTGATTTCGACGCGTCCGCGTGCAACGACGTCCCCTTCAATAGTGCCAGCAAC
The DNA here is from genome assembly GCA_047620565.1 of Woeseiaceae bacterium. Lineage (GTDB taxonomy): Bacteria > Pseudomonadota > Gammaproteobacteria > Steroidobacterales > Woeseiaceae > SZUA-117. Next base: position 3,528 of record JBLHLN010000061.1, on the reverse strand, counting down.
AATCACAGTTTCGGCATTAATTGTGCCTTTCCAGTAACCATTTTTTGCCAATGTAACAGAGCCGTCAATGTGGCATTCGCCCTCGACAGAACCATTGATCATGAAATGTCCGCTTCCGGAAATTGCGCCATTAATTTTGCATCCTTCGCTAATCAATGTGCCTGGTCCACTCGCCGCATCGCGGAGTCGCCGCTTGTTTGAATCGCTCATTGGACAATCGTCTCCTGGTGAACCATCAGTCTGTGTACGAGTAGTCCATCATAGTACTTTTGGGTGGCGCGGATTGTGAATCAGTCGTCAAATGTAAAGGCATCAGCGGCGTTCCGGTAAATGCCCGTAACCGGCGGTGCGAATGTCCTTCACGCGCCCACCTTCAAATCGAATAAGCCGCATAAGCTTGTGCGGTCCAAAGTTGAACAGCATTTCCTTGACGTCAAGTTCGTAATGATAGCCGCCGTAGACGTGCTGACTTCCATGTGCGATCGAAATGCCAGCCGGGCGCTGAACAATATAGGGACGCAGTACATACCCCAGTTGCTGAGTCGAAATGGGTTCGCCGCATAACTCTATGACGCGCGACTCGTGCATATCCTCTTTTACCAGGCGGTTGCCGCAGCGTAGTGCCCAGGCGGCATCACTAATCAACATCAATACACAGGCCAGTGTCAGGGCAATTGCGAAATTAAACTCAAATTTATGGAGTGTTGACTGCAATATGACGGTACCGGTGGGGCAAGTGCGCTTTGTCGGTCCATTCTAAACCAAATTTGGCCGCCGAAATGTTGCGATCTCAGTCGTGACGTCGAATCTGTGATGCCATTGACTATTGTTGGCGCGTATATTCCACCTATGTATAGTCCGCAAATACCCGTCAATGACCCGCAGCCTCCGGAGTTCAGCCGCTCTTGAAAAGAATATTTGAAGAAAGGATCGAAAGCCTGGCTGCGACCGATAATGCAGGCGGTCTTGCCGGCGGCTTAAAAGGAATCGAGAAGGAATCGCTGCGGGTTGGGCTGGACGGCAAGTTGGCGGAAACCCGACATCCGACAGCGCTGGGAAGCGCACTGACTAATCGTTTCATAACCACTGATTTCTCGGAGGCGCTACTTGAATTCGTAACGCCGGCATTCGCGCATACCTGGGAGGCGTTGCGGAGCCTGTGCGAAATCCACCAGTTTACTTACGAGCGAATTGGCGACGAATTACTATGGGTAAACAGCATGCCATGCCTGATGGTGGAGGATGCCGCGATCCCGCTGGCAGAATATGGCGATTCAAATGTTGGCAGGATGAAAAACATTTATCGCAATGGTCTTGGTTTTCGTTATGGGCGAAAGATGCAGACAATTGCGGGAATTCACTTTAACTATTCATTGCCACAGGAATTCTGGCCGCATTATCAGGATATGGAGAAAAGCGCCTTAAGCGCCGATGATTTTCGGTCGGAAGCTTACCTGGGGATGGTGCGAAATTTTCGCCGTATGGGCTGGCTGATTCTCTATCTGTTCGGTTCCTCGCCAGCGCTGTGCAAGTCGTTCATGGGTGATACGGATACCGGTATGCCGATGCTCGACAAACACACTATCTATGAACCCTTTGGTACCTCATTGCGTATGAGCGACCTTGGCTATACAAACAGCACCCAGGCTGGCATATCGATATCCCTCAATAATCTCCATGACTATGTAAACGATCTCAGTTGTGCAATCTGCACACCGGAGCCGGCGTACGGGAAAATCGGCCTGCGGGTGGATGGCGAATACCGGCAGTTGAATGCCAATCAGCTGCAGATCGAAAACGAGTATTACAGCCCGGTGCGACCGAAGCGCGTTGCGAATTCGGGCGAGCGACCGACCGCTGCTTTGCGGCGTGGTGGCATCGAGTATGTGGAAATCAGGTCACTGGATCTGAATGTCTTCGATCCGGTCGGAATCAACCAGAACGCGATGCGATTCACTGAGGCGTTTCTCATTTACTGCATGTTAGCTGAAAGTCCGTCGTTCGATGAACGCATGCAGCACGAGTCGTCCAGCAATCACAGTAAGACCGCGACGCACGGGCGTGATCCGCAACTCACATTGTTAAGAAATGGCCGCGAACAATCGCTAAGAGAGTGGGCGACGGAAATACTGCAGGACGTTGCTGCAGTGGCGGCATTGATTGACAAGAGTGAGGGCGGGGATTCGTACACACTGTCTGTCAATATGCAATCGAACCTGATTGACGATGCCGAAGCCACGCCGTCTGCGCGTGTCCTCGAAGAGCTGCGGCAATCGCAGGCCGGCTTTTTCCAATTCGCGATGAACAGCGCTCATGGTCACAAGGAATATTTTTCGTCGTTGGCGAGCCTGGAAAAAGAGCGCCTCGAAATTTATGAAAACGAGGCCAGCCAGTCTATCGAACGACAAAGCGAGATCGAGGCGCGTGATGAAGTCAGCTTCGAAGATTACCTGGCCAACTACTATTCGCAGGACGGCTGCCCGTAGAAATACATTAGCGAAAATGACTCTAATTGTGCGCGGCAGGGTCCCGATCCAATACCTGCAATCTGCGGACGAAAATGCCCGGTTACGTGAGATTTCCGCCGCATATCGGCCGCGTATTGTGCGCCAGGTCACATTTCCTCAGGCAAATGGTGAGACAAGCGCTCAATTTATCTAAACTTTCGGGAATTCAAAGCCGCAGGATTCGGTGTGACCGAATAACCTCAATGGGTGAAACGATTGTTTAAGACCTTGTTAGTCGGAATTATTGTGGGCATCGCCGGCGCTGGCGCATTGACGTATTTTGTCCCCGCTGTCGATTTGCACCGGGAAAGATCACTAATGTCTGTTCAGGCAAATGGTGGTAACTCGGAAACCTTTCGCATCAACCTGCCGCGCGACCGCGTGCTCGTTGGCCTGGCAGGCGCCGAAATCAGTATTCCGGCTGGACTAAACTGGCCTGCCGATGATGTCCTCGGAAACTTTCAGGCTGAAATATTCAAGGTGCGCGATCGAAACGATGTAGTTGTCGGCGTTGCCAGTCGTCTGGCGAGTTCTACAGAAACCGCTGGTTCGTTTATTGAGTGGTCGCTGCATTTGCCGGCAAGAGGCACTATCTACGCGCAAATGGAAATGAACCCGTCGGAAGATGGCTTCCGTGTTGGAACGATGAGGGCCGGGACAAGGGAATTCGAAGTGCTGTCCGGAACTGTTCGGGAGCGCTTTATTGCCGAGGTCGACGACGGCGACCACGACGTTGAATCACGCATCGAATTGGTTACCGCGTTGGTCGGCATACTGGAAGATGACGCTGATGATTTGCTGGCGGATACAGGAGCAGGCGCTCCGGGTGGTGGCGAATGAAATACGTTTTCTCGTTTCTGACAGGCCTAATATTTGGCGCGTTGCTGTTTGTAACCGCGTTGTATTACAACCCGTTTACGTCCCAGCAGGCGATTTCGCCTTTGGCAGTTACCAACGAACGCATCGTTGATCTGACTTTCACCAATGTTCCTGGCGAAAGCATTCTTTTCACGAACAATGG
>JBLHLN010000060.1:0-9815 GCA_047620565.1 Woeseiaceae bacterium | reverse complement strand
AGAGTATCAAGCGTGGATGAAGGAGTCTCAGCCGTCAATGGCGGCATACGCTGGCCTCGGCAAAGACAACTACGACTGGTGGATGCGAAATGTTCAGTTGTCGCCATGGGGTTGGGAGCAAAGCAATCAAATTATTCAAAGCGAATACAATCGCATCATCACGTTCTTGAAGCTCGAAGAGCACCGCAACAGGAATCGACCTGAGCTTGCGGTAACTATGTCCGAGAAAGCTTGGAACGATAGTCTGAAGGAAGCTCTTCATCACGTCGTTGACTTCATGCGTGACGAGGAGATCATGACCGTTGCCGACTGGGTGAACCCTGCCGATTACTATGCGGAAGGTTCGCGAGGAGCAACTGGCGAGCTCGACGATTCTCCAAGCGAAGAGTTCGAGGCCCGAAATACAAGTATTGATACGAAGGTACGGCAGCGTGAGATTCTGCCGGGTGAAACGCACGAATATATTGGCCACATGCTGGACTATCAACGTCAAAGCAGACTGACCACGAGTCCAATTCGAAGCGCAGGACGTCGCTTTAACATGGGGTCGATGCGGCTCGAAGGGTGGGCAGTGTCACTCGAGGAACTGCTCATGCAGGTGGGAGTACTGGACACGCGCCCGCAAAGCGGAAGGATCATGGAGTACTTGATGAACGCGTCACATATGAGTCTTGCCATTCCCGATATGAAAATGCATGCGAACGAAATCAACCTGGCGGAAGCCAGAAAATTGTGTGCTGACATCATGCCCAGAGGCTGGTCACAGGAAGACGAACGTATGGTGTGGTTCGAGATGCAGTCGAACCTGCGTAACCCAGGCGGATTTCACAGTAACGTGGTTACCGGGAAAGCGTACTTCATGAAATTGTTTAGAGAAGCGGCGCAAACGTCAGATGAGGAATTCATAATCAGGGATTTTGTTGATCAGTTTCTGTCGGCCGGCGTTATCCCAATGTCATTGATTCGATGGGAAATGACGGGCAACAGCGACGACGTCATGTTGGTGACGGAGGCGTTGTAGACGGTAGCAGTTCCTCGAGCTGTCGGTGGCCTAGCAGGATATCTGCGACTTCAGCGGTGTGAATTTTTGCCGAAGGAAGTAGCGGCACCTCAGGGACGTCTTTCTGTAGAACCAGGAGTTCTATTTCGGTGCACCCGAGCAAGCAAGCCTGTGCGCCGCGTTCCGCCATGGCTCTTATCTCGCTGACCATGAAGTCGCGAGATTCGTCTCGAAGGACGTTGAATGACAACTCTTGGCAAATAATGTCGTAGATGCGGATTCGCGACGATGAGTCGTTCGGAATAATTGTCGTGACATCATGTGATTCCAATCGTGATTTGAGGAAGTCGTTTTCCATCGTAGGTTTGGTACCGATCAAGCCGACGTTGGAGAATCCTCGTGCGCGAATTTTCGCGGCCGAGCAATCGGCGATATGCACGATTTTTAAATTCGGAAACGCTTTTTCAATATCGGGAGCGACAATGTGACCAGTGTTGGAAGCGATGACCAGCAAATTACATCCGGCATGAACCAATCTTTCTACACCGCGGAGAAGGTGCAGGGCTACTTCGTCAAGAGCGTCGGAGTTCAACAGACTAACGTAGTGATCGCAGTCGACCGAAACCATAACGATCTCCGGATTCGGCCGCATCGTGTCACCAACGCTGGATCCTTCGGCGAAAAGTCGATTGATGGATTCGTAGTAGTCCAGACCGGAGATGTACGAGATACCCGTCAGAATGCCCAGAGATGTGCCTTTCATCTGCCCTGTACGCCGGAAAATCGAATATTGTCTTGATGTGCGTATGTACCACTTGGCCAGTGATCTGTCGGATACGAGTAATCGTTGGACTCAAAGATGTTCATTATTTCTGGAATGGTCTTCTGCATTGCCGATCTGTTCTTAAGTCTCATTTCATCGGAAAATAGATCAGCCATTGAGCCGAGATAGGCGGCGGTAGCGAGGTAGAAAAATTCGACGGTCTTACAACTATCATCACAAGTTGGGTCACCATAGGAATAGTGGCCGTTGTCATCAGCAAATTTCCAGATTGCATACAGATCACTTCCATCATCGGCCTGATCACTGAAAACTTTTGGGAACACTCTCATCCAGCCACCGTTCATAATGATGTGATGAATCTCTTCTTGCGATGCATCTCGCCTGACGGGATTGTTGGTTTCCTGTGCTGAAAGGTCCTGGAGCGTATAGCCACCGGCAGTTGCTAGCCGAAAGATCTTCAGCGCAGCGGCGGAAGAAAAACCATCGAATGACATTACGACCAGAGATTTGCTTTCCTTCAGCGCGGCGCCGAGAGCGGGCTCATCGATTACACCGTCGCCGTCGTTATCCAACCATTCAGCGGCGACGTGCGCCGCATGAATTAGCTTGTCGTCTGGTACCAGAATTGTTCCGCAAATAAGCAGGTTGTCGAATATAACGGCGGACTTCGCGAATACAGAGGTCGGACAGAGAGTCGCGGGCTGGTCTTGGCCTTTGAATTCAGCATCTACAACCGAATTCAGTATCAAAGTTGAGGCACCGATCAGTACAACCAAGCCGATGATTAAGTATTTTAGTTTAGCCATTGATCGCATTCCTGCTCATCGCCACTAGCGAATAACGATGATGTCCTCATTGATTGGAGAAAGGTATTCGACGCCGTTATGAGTGACAATGGCATTGTCCTCAAAGTTGATGCTCACCCGCTTTTTCCACTCCGGTATCCAGGCATTGAATTCGAATTCGAATGCGAAAATGTGATTCGGCTGAATCATCAAGTGTGCACGATCCGAGCGCCAGGGCGCCATTTGAGCACCTGTAGCAGCATCACCGACGCTCGTGTTTCCGGTGGTGTGCATGTCGACCGAGAATCCGAACTTATCGGAATCGCCAAGGCGTTTCATCAGGTCTCTGTATTGCGATGTTCTATCGTCCGACGGTGTCGATACGAATCCGGCAGCCTCCATAGCTTCGACAATTGCGTCATGCGTTTCGCCTGCAGTGCGGCCCACCTTGATCGTTCGTTTGAGAATTTCACGCGCATGCTGTCCGCGTTCCCAAGCGCGTTTCAGTCCTTCTGGAACGTCCGTTTCATCGTCTTTTAGAACATAGGCGTATCGTTTGATGTCCGTGCCGAAGTTGAGATGCCCGACGCCCATATCCCACATGATGAACGTACCCCGATTGAAGACACCGTCGTCGGTCTCCGTGGGCAGGTACGAGAACGGCACGTACGGAAGGAACAAGTTGGCTGCCTGATAGGACGGACCGATTCCCTGTGCGAGTAACTCATCTGCCGCCCACCATCCGATGTCTAGCGGTGTGGAAATACCGGGTTCAATTCTCTTAAGGGCTGCCTCCATCACCTGTCGCTGGATCTCGAGAATATCCGCGAATGCGACAATCTCTCGCTGCACCCTTCGGACTCTGAAGTCGGTTATGACGTTCTCAGCGGACACCAATCTCTCGGTGTACTGCGTACCAAGTGCATTGACCATACGCAGGTACGACGTATGAGACAGGCCGTTCGCGATTCCGAGCGACTCCGACATGTTGATGGCTATCGTGTTCGGGTTTCGCTCCTCTACAATTCTAAGAAGGTCATGGCTCGAGCCTTCGATATCGTAGAAGCCGTCCAGGTCCTCGCCACCCAGGATAATTCTTTCGATACGATCGCCACCTCGGTCGGTAAAGATGTAGTAGCAAACCGGCTCCCACACTCTGTATTCGGTCCAACCGCCCAAATCCAGGGCGAGCGGATCCATCCGGCCGCTCTCCACGACATGAATCCACATATCAACTTTGTTGTCGCGCAAGGCGCCAGGAAGAATAAGATCGAACTTCTCCTGGCGTATGAGCTTCATGATTTCGTAGTTTTGTTTCGACTCTTGTGCATCTACGACGACCACAGGGGCAACCATGAACAACAGTGCTGCAATCAGGATTTTCTTCATGAGCTAAAGTGCCCTCAGCGAATGATTCGGATGCCCTGGTCTGGCGGGTAGGGCCATTCCACGCCACGCTCGGTGATAACGGCGCCGTCGTGAAATGCGATGTACAGATGCTTGCCTTTACCCCATTTTGCTACCGGCATGTGGACCATGTACTCAAAAGTGAAGGTATGAAATAGCGGCAACGTCATTTCGCGCTGCCAATCTCCACCAAGCGGCGATATTCTCGGTGCATCCATCGTTCTGATTCCCTGCGCGTGCAGATCGTAATGAATCTGCGTCTTATTTGGGTCCGCGTCGAGATCGAACTGGTCCACCGGGTTGTAGTAATAACCGGCATCTTCAACGGCCTGGATGAGCACATCGAGCGTCTCACCTGCGGTGCGGCCGACTTTGATGTTCTTGCGGCAGATTTCGCGAACAACCATCGCATGTTCCCAGATTTCTTTGACCTCTGGTGGGAGATCAGTCTCTCCCTCTTCTAGCACATAGCCGTTTCCGCCCAGGTCAGCCACGGAGATCCCTTCGCCGCTGCCATTGAGGATCGTAATGACGTCACCGCGTTGCAACACATACCCGTTGCCGTTGTCTTCATTGCCGTCGTGGTCCCTGACAAAGACATTGCCGTCGATGTCCGCAAGCGTTGTAACGCCTACCTCGATCTTGGCAAATTCGCGGTCAATCTTCGCGGCTGTCTCCAGCCCGAAATAGCCGCCCAATACGATCTCTCCAAGCACCCTTCCGGAGATGTAATCGCCAATGACGCCCTCGGCCGACACCACGCGACTCGCATAGTCGTCGCCCAGTGCGTCGAGCATCTTCACGTAGTCGGTGTGCGATATTCCGTCCGCCATCGCATTGTTACTGGAATAATTTAATGCAATGCGCTGCGGGTCGCGTTCGGCAACGAAATCTCCGATCACCCGATCCCAGCCCGCGTCGCCCTCAAATCCCTCATCTTCGCTGACGAACAGATCATAGGCATCGGTCTCCCAGAGTGCTTCATCGGCCGAGCCAAGCACGGCTCTCTCGATGCGATCACCACCTCGGTCGGTGAATGCAAATACGCCCGATTCTCCGCCCAGATCCGGTTCCAATGGTTCCGGATTGTTTCTCCTAATGACATGTATCCACATGTCGATCTCGTTGTCTCGCATAGCCTGAGGTAAGACGTAGTCGAATTTGTCCTTACGAATCTCTTTTTGCATCTCCGCAAGGGTTTTCGGATTGATGGACTGCGCGGACAAGCAGGGCGCAAGCGCGAGCACGAGTATCGCTGTAAGAAACCTTCCTGTTCTAGACATGCTTACCCCTCTTTATACAATCAAAACATGGCGGTATTGCATACAATATACGGTACCTTTGTATGAAGTCTACGGTGCCAGTGTCAGCAATGCGTGAATTAACTCGGAAAATACGATGATGAATACGGTATATCGATGTGTGTTGGCCTTGCTGCTGGCAATGGTGGTAATGAGCGCGCCCGCGTCGGCTGATGTCATGTCCGGGATTCTGGACAAGCTGGAGTATCGGGAAATCGGACCGACACGGCAGGGTGGAAGAGTAGTGTCTTTTGCGGTCGACGAGGACGATCCAACGACGTTCTTCGTTGCCGCGGGACCGGGAGGCGTGTGGAAAACGGAAAACGGCGGCATTTCCTTCGAAGCGGTTTTCGAGCAGGAAGCTATTGCCTCGATCGGCGACATTGCGCTTGCTCCAGGGCAGCCGGATATCGTATGGGTCGGTTCCGGTGAGGCTAATCTGCGGAACTCTACGTACTACGGTAACGGAGTCTATAAATCCATTGACGGTGGCAAGTCCTGGCGGCATATGGGGCTGCCTGAATCTCATCATATTGGCCGCATTCTGATTCATCCGGAGAACCCGGATATTGTCTATGTTGCAGCGCAGGGTCATTTGTATTCGGAGAATGCCGAACGCGGTATTTACAAAACCATCGATGGAGGGGAAACCTGGCACAAGTCCCTCGACGTCAATATAGACGGTCGCAGTATCGGCGCAACGGAAATTCGCCTGAAGCCGGATAATCCCGATGTGCTGATTGCCGTAACCTACGATCGACAGCGTATGCCATGGGGGTTCCGTACCGCGGGCCCGGGAAGTGGAATCTATAAGTCCACGGATGCGGGAGCGAGTTGGCGAAAGCTGACCAACGGCCTGCCCGATGGCATGCTCGGAAAGATCGGCGTGGATCTATATGCGGGCGATTCCAGCCTGTTGTACGCGACTGTTGATAACGCCAACGTATCGGGAGAGAGTTCGGCCAGCCGTTGGACGCAGCTGCAAACCGGTTTGCCAGGCGAAAAAGAACCGATCGGTCACGGGATCTATCGAAGTGAAGACTCGGGCGAGAACTGGCACAAAGTCAGTGCGGATGGCGAAAGCATCGGGCGACGGTCTAACTACTATGGCCAGATTATTATTGATCCGAACGAGGCGGATCACCTGTTCGTGCTGAGCGAGATTGTGCAGGAGTCGCATGACCGGGGAAAAACCTGGCAACAGCGCATTCGCTACGGTGGCGATAATCACGTTCTGTGGATCAATCCTGCTGACTCGCGGCATTTGATGATGGGCTACGACTACGGCATGGCGATCACCAGAGATGCGGGCCAAAACTGGTACCACCCAGACGAATTGTCAATGGCACAGATTTATGCGGTAGGTGTAGATCAGGAACGGCCATACAACGTCTACGTGGGCATGCAGGACTTTGGATCGTGGAAAGGAAAAAGCACGAAGAAAGGCCGCTTCCCGCTTCGATTCGAAGATTGGCAACAGGTAAACGGTGGCGACGGATTCTATAATCAAGTCGATCCCGATGACGGTCGCTGGCTCTACAGCGGCTCCCAGTTCGGTCACATCACGAGGATCGATCAAAAAAGCGGCGAAAGAAAGACGATCGTCGAAGATTTCGAAAGGGGGTACCGTTACAACTGGAATACACCCTTGTTGATCTCGCCGCATGACAAGAATGTGCTTTTCGTTGGTGCACAAAAATTGCGGCGATCCAGTTCGAGAGGAGACGAGTGGGTCGACATCAGTGAAGACCTTAGCAAAGCCGATGCCTCCCGATTCGATGGGGTCGGTGCAGTTCGCTTTGGGACGATCACCAGTATTGACCAGTCTGCGATCGACGAGAATATATTGTGGGTTGGCACAGATGACGGCAATGTCCAACTGTCGCAAGACGGGGGCCGCAATTGGCAACTATTGAATGAACACATCCCGGAGTTTTCGAACGACTGGGTGACGCGGGTCATTGCGTCCCGACACGATGCAGCAACTGCCTACGTAACCGCAAGCGGATTTCATCGCGACGATTTTCGGCCGCTGGTTTACCGAACGACGGACTTCGGGCGCTCGTGGGCGCTTATTGTCAACGGTATTGCGGACGAATCGGTCAACGTTCTTCGGGAAGACTACAACAATCCGGGATTGCTATTCCTTGGCACGGACAAGGCAGTCTATGCCAGCATCGATTCAGGTAAGGCATGGCACAAAATGAACAACGGCATACCCACCATCGCGGTCCACGATCTGGTGATCCATCCTCGTGACAACGAACTGGTCGTCGGCACCCATGGTCGAGGTGTCTACATCACTGACGTTTCTCCCTTGCAACAGTTGAACACATCGATACTTGAAAAAGATGCGCATCTTTTCAATGTCGAGCCGACTGTACAGTGGCGAATGTTGGGCCAGCCGGCGGTCAGCGCTCAAAATTTCAGTGGTGGCAATGATAGTTTTGCGGTCGATATTCACTACTACCTGCGTGAGCGACATCCTGGCGATATTCGTTTGTCCGTATTCCAAAACGATGAACGGCTGATTGAGCTTGCCGGCACAAATGACCCGGGGCTCAATACGGTTCGATGGTTTATGACCAGGTCAGAGACCCGCAGCGCCAATGAACAGGAAGAATGGGTTCTCGAGCAGGCGGAGTTGGCAGCGGAGCCAGAGTTTTTCGATTATTACGACGCGGTTGAGATATTTCCCGAAGCCGACGAAGAAGTTGACAGGTTCGGGCGGTCGATGCGCACCAGGGTACATCCTGAAATGGGTATCACGGACAGAGCCAATCGCTACCACCGCGTTGGGCCAGGCAAATACCGGATCGAACTGCAGCTTGCCGGCGAGACGTTTGTTACGGAAGCGACGGTGCTGTCGGATGAGTGGTATGAATAGCAATGATGTCTCAGCGGAGAATATTTCCTGCCTCATCCATTGGGTGTTTTTAGATTTGAAGTATCCAGACCCGTTCAGTAAAACTATCGATCGTTCGCTAAGGATCTATACACATGCGTGATGCACAATTTTATTTGCCACTGCTATGCACACTTTTCCTCTCACAGGACCTGAACGCACAGGCTCAGTGTGATTTTGAGGAATAGTTTCTGGATCAGTATGGGGATCGCTATGAAGACGTGATGGCAAATATCAGCGATGCCAATTACGGCACCTTCGACGCGGAATATCCTGATGATCCGGTGAAGATACTGAACCATGTTCGCCGTGAGAGGTTTTACCTGGTCCTGCCTAAGGTCATGCGGGAAAGAAAGATTGACATGTGGATTCATGTAATTCGGCCATGGGCGTGGGGCGGAACGGATCCACTGCGATATGAATTCGGCACCAAGTCGGCGGTATTGGTGTTCACGGACCGCGGTGGCGACCAGATCGAAAAAGTTGTGTTTCAGGGGGAGGTTCAGGATCCTGCTGCCTATGACATGGTCGGCGAACGATACATGTATGAAAGCCTGCAAGATTATGAGTTGATGATTCTTGCGGAAGCGAATGGTGGAGCACAGGTTGAATCGGAGTTGGGCCTGCGATTCGAGGGACTCGGCGATTTTGTCGCCGAGCGCAATCCCGGACGCATCGCAGTCAATTATGTGGACACCCTTTCCCTCGCCGAGGGCTCCGAGACATTCACGATGGCGCTTGGCGATGGCATTTCTTATACCGACTACGTGGAATTAACCAAGGCCCTGGGTGAGACCTACGCCATGCGAATGATTTCCGCTGAATACCTCATACTGGATTACCTGTCGCGAAGGGTAGCCAGCGAAGTCGTGCTAAATGGTGCCCGGGGATACGAATAAAAAGTCAACGATAGTCGGGCAAGATTCGACAACATCGTGCCCGGTGTCACCACATTGGGCGATATCGGTGGCGGGCCGGTGATAGATAAGAATGGCAATCAACTTCGTAACTCTGATTACGTGATCCAACGCGGCGATCTCATTGGAGATTGGCGAGGAATGGCCTATGTCCTGCGTAAAAATGAGACCGGACTACCCGAACACATCAAGAAATTCTGGGCTGAAGATCGGCGTGTGCGCAAAATCTTAACCGATAACATCAAGCTTGGTATGACAGGAGGCGAGATGCTGGATCTTCTGGCAGGCAAGCTGGAAGAGGCTGGATTTATTTACACCGACTATCAGGAATACAACAGGTACGTTGCCGATCCGGACAAGATGCAGGTGCATCTCGACATGCATGCCGAGGGCAAGGGTATCCTTGCTCCCAGGATTTCACCCATGGGTCCGCGCTGGCATTGGGATATGGAGCTGCAACTGTTTCACACCTTTGCGGTGGAGTACATGATCTATCAACGCGTACCCCAATGGGACAGGGCAAGCAATTTTATCGGGCGTCAGATGTCTGCAGCTTTCCATGACGGTGGAGTTATCACCAGTCGAGGAATGGAGATTCCCTATCCGGATCAATCGAATAAGATACAGATCATTCAATGATACAGAGTGTAAGAAATCAACGCTAAGTTCAAAACGTAACTATTTATCGAGGTTGCCTGATGTTCAAAAACTAAAAT
>JBLHLN010000059.1:0-9893 GCA_047620565.1 Woeseiaceae bacterium | reverse complement strand
GTGGTCGTAGCCGTCGTGGCGACGCAATTCGAGCGCAATACCATTTTCTTTGCAGGCCGCTTCGAACAGATGCGGATGAAGTTCCTGTTCGAGAAACTGATCGGACATGCCCTGGTCAATCAGGATGCTGTTTACAGGCGTGTAGTCCAGCGTTGCAGCCAGCCGGGTCGCATCGTAGTCCTCCCAGCGGGAGCGATCACTGCCGAGATAATTTCCCAGCGCTTTCAGGCCCCAGGGGCAATTGCCAGGATTACAAATTGGCGCAAACGCGGATATCGATCTGTAGACGTCGGGATTCCTGAGACCAATCGTCAGGGCACCATGACCACCCATGGAATGTCCGGTAATACTTTGCCGTGCACGGTCGCCCGGAAACGACGCAAAAACCGCCTCGGCGAGTTCCTGCGTTACGTAGTCATACATATGATAGTGCTGACTCCAGGGCGCTTCGGTGGCATTCAGGTAAAAACCTGCCCCCAGGCCGAAATCGTAAGCGCCTTCTGCGTCATCGGCTACATCTTCGCCACGCGGACTGGTGTCCGGACTTACCAGCATCAGCCCCAATTGGGCAGCGATGCCTTGCGCACCGCTCTTGATCATGAATGTCTCTTCTGTGCAGGTCAGGCCGGACAGAAAAGTTACCACCGGGACAGGCCCGTCGCTGGCTTGCGGCGGCTGATATACGGAAAACTGCATGTCGCAGCGGTTAGCTGCCGAATGGTGCCGGTAAAAGCCCATCGTGCCGCCGAAACACGCATGTTCGCTGATAACTGTTAGCGACATTATAGTTTTTGCATGATCAGGGTTGCGTTCGTGCCACCAAAACCAAAGCTATTGGACATCGCGGATTTGATGCCGGCGTTTTCGATGAGTTCTGTCACTAACGGCATACCTTCGGCTGCTGGATCCAGATCAACAACATTAATTGACGGCGCAATGAAGTCGTTGTCCAGCATGAGCAAACAGTGAATGGCTTCCTGTGCACCTGTTGCGCCGAGTGAATGGCCACAAAGCGACTTAGTCGACGCAAAGCGCGGCACAGCATCTCCAAATAATTCCTGCATGGCGACAAGTTCCTTGCTGTCGCCAACCGGCGTGCTGGTACCGTGAGTGTTGATGTAATCAACAGGCACATCAGTTGTCGACCTCGCCAGATTCATGCAGCGCATAGCGCCTTCGCCCGATGGTGCAACCATGTCGTGGCCATCAGAGGTCGCGCCATAGCCAACCAGCTCCGCGTAAATTTTTGCGCCGCGCGCCCTGGCATGCTCAAGTTCTTCGACAACAACCATCCCCGCTCCCGATGCAATAACAAAGCCATCACGATTTTGGTCGTAAGTGCGCGACGCTTTGGCCGGGTCGTCGTTGTATTTTGTTGATAGTGCGCCCATGGCGTCAAAAAGGCTTGCAAGCGTCCAGTCATCTTCTTCGCCGCCACCAGCAAATACAACATCCTGTTTTCCAAACTGGATCTGCTCCATTGCTGCGCCAATGCAATGTGCGCTGGTAGCACAGGCTGAAGTAATCGAATAGTTCAGGCCCTTAATTTTGAATGGTGTTGCAAGGCAGGCACTAACCGTACTACTCATTGTCCTTGGCACCATGTATGGACCGATCCGGCGCACGCCCTTTTCTCTCAGAATATCGGCGCTGGCGACGATGTTGGAACTGGACGCTCCACCGGACCCCGCAATGAGGCCAGTGCGTGAATTCGAAACGTCACTTTCCTCCAGCCCGGAGTCGTCGATTGCCTGTTGCATGGCGATGTAGGCATATGCAGCGGCGTCGCCCATGAATCGACGCACTTTGCGATCGATATGATCCGCGATATCAATATCGCAACTGCCACTAACCTGGCTACGCAAGCCCATTTCAGCAAATTTTTCGCTGAAGGTGATGCCGGAACGACCAGCACGTAACGAATCAATAACGGCGGCCTGTGAATTCCCCAGACAGGACACAACGCCAAGACCGGATATAACTACGCGGCGCACATTAACTCCCTAAAAGTTGTCAGTTGACTTGAACAGGCCGACGCGAAGGTCCTCGGCTTTGTAAATCTCTCGACCATCAACGGACATGGTGCCATCCGCAATTGCGAGGTTCAGTTTGCGCGTAATCATGCGCTTTATATGCAAATTATACGTTACCAGTTTTGCGGTAGGCAGCACCTGCCCGGAAAATTTGACCTTGCCCGCGCCCAGTGCGCGGCCGCGGCCTTCGCAACCCGACCAGACCAGGAAGAAACCCACCAACTGCCACAATGCGTCGAGACCGAGACAACCGGGCATCACCGGATCACCCTGAAAATGGCACTTGAAGAACCACAGGTCGGGATTGATATCGAGCTCCGCAACGATTTGGCCTTTGCCATAGTTGCCGCCGGTCTGCGTGATCCGCGTTATGCGGTCAGTCATGAGCATGTCTGGCGCCGGCAACTTTGCGCTATCCGGGTCGAACAGCTCGCCGCGCGAACATTGCAGCAGCTCGTCATAACTGTATGACGTCTGTCGGCCGGGCGGGCAATCGTCCAGTTGCGTGGATGATTCTGTAGTTGTCATACGCTCTCCGGCGCATAAATCTGAAAAGACGTGTTGTCCGGTGCCGTCTATGCTGACACCAGGTATTCGCTGCGTATATTACCGGACCTTTGGGTTCCGTGCTGCAAAAATGGCGCAGTGCATCATTTTCCGTCCCGCGTCATGTCTTGTCGTAGTTAATTACTACTTCGTCACTCACAGGTCGTGACTGGCAGGCAAGGACAAATCCCTTGTCGACTTCCCATGGCTCCAGCCCGTAATTCGTGGCCATCGTGACCTCGCCTTTTTGCACATGGGTACGGCAAGTCGCGCAAACTCCACCCTTGCAGGAATACGGCAACTCGATGCCGTTTTCTGCTGCCGCATCAACGATACTGGCACCATCAGACGGCATCTCGAAAGACTTCCGGTGACCGTCCATTATGACGGTGATGCTGCATGAATGCTCATCGGTGACCGCTACCGGCAACTCGCGCGCGTTCCTGCGCGGTGCGCCATAGCGTTCTGCGTGAATGAACTCTTCGGCTATGCCCTGTGCGACCAACGCGCCGCGGACGGATTCGATCATGGTGTCAGGGCCGCAGACAAAGGCCTCATCGGGATTCAGACCGGCGCAAAACACTTTCAGCAGCTCGGCAGTTTTTTCAGCATCCAGTCTTCCGCTGAATATGGGAAATTCCTGTTCCTCCTGAGTGAACAAAAAATATAGCTGCAATCTATCGATGAAACGATTTTTGAGCGCCTGCAAATCGTCGATGAACATTGTTGAGTTTTGTCGCCGGTTGCCATAGAAGAGCAGAAACCTGCTTGCAGCTTCCCCTTCCAGGATCGAGCGCATAATTGAAAGAACAGGCGTAATTCCGCTGCCTGCGGCAAACGCGAGGTAAGTTTTGCTGCTCGCTGCGTCGATCTTTGCGTGAAACTGACCGAATGGCGGCATGACATCGAGTCGATCGCCTGTCTTTATATTGTTGGCAACATATTCCGAGAAGTTTCCACCTGCCTGAATGCGAATGCCAAGTTCCAAAGGCAGGCGGCCCGCAGCGGAACATATGCTGTAAGTGCGCCGTACTTTGCGGCCGTCTATTTCCACCTGCACCGGAAGATGCTGACCAGGCAAAAAATTGAATTCGCCCTGTAGTTCCTGTGGCACCTGCAACACCACTCGCAAGGAATCGGCGGTCTCGTTTTGCACGGACGCCACGACTAAGGAATGAAATTTTCGCATTTACCGGTTTCTGCTAATTGCTGACGTGCTTGTTAAATGCACTTGAAATATTCGAATGGTTCAAGACAATCTTTGCACTTGTAGGCTGCCTTGCAGGCGGTCGAACCAAACTCGCTGACGAGCGCCGTATTTAATGATGCACATTGGGGACAGGCGATACGGCGCATGTCGCCCAGCAGTGCTCTCTTGCCGCCCCCCGCAATGGGTGGCGCAATTCCGTAGTTCAATAGCTTTTCCCGGCCCGAGTCCGTAATCCAGTCGGTTGTCCAGGGCGGCGACAACACCCGTCTCAGCGTTACGCTGGCAAATCCATTTTTTTCTAACGCGCTCACGATCGAGCGCTCAATGACTTCCGTCGCCGGGCAACCTGAGTAAGTTGGCGCTACGCCGACCTCAACACTGTCATCTGTTGCGCTCACGCTCCGGACGATGCCAAGATCAACTACGCTCAGTACAGGTATCTCAGGGTCCGGCACATCGTGCAGGCAGTTCCAGGCTGCAAGTTCTGATGCTGACGGCGTCACTGGATTTTCACTGGTCTTCATCGTGGCCTACCAATTGAGTCCGGGATATGCGCGCTGCAGGTACTGCATTTCTGCCACCAGGAAGCCAAACTGCTCAGTGTGTTTGCCCTCCCGGCCACCACTTGCCATCCAGCCATCCTCAGGCAATTGCAGTTTTGCTTCGGCAACAACCGCCGCTACTTCCTCACGCCATGCACATTCAATTTCTGCAAGATTCGGTCCCTGCCAGGCCTCCAGGATCATAGCGTCCACGTTGTCGCCGGCAAACAATTCACCGGTATATTTCCACAGACTATCGAGAGATTCCTGTACACGTTGCTGGCTCTCACTGGTACCGTCGCCGAGACGGACTAACCATTGACGTGCGTAGCGAAGATGGTAACTCACTTCTTTTTCGGCACGAGCTGCAATTCCTGCAAGGCGCTCGTCACTGCAATTCGCGAGTGCCTGCAACTGCTGCAGATAAAATGTTTCAAAGAGTACTGCGCGCACTATCGTGTCACCGAAATGTCCGTCGGCTAGCTCAACAAGCAACAGGTTTTCGAATTCACGCTCCGCACGCAACAACGCAAAGTCGTCTTCATTTCTTCCCTTGCCTTCGATCTCGCCGGCGTAGGTGTACAGCATGCGCGCCTGCCCCAGGTAATCGAGGGAAAAATTGGCGTTCGCGAGTTCCTCTTCCAGCTCCGGGCCGCGCGTGACGTTTTCGATCAGCCTTTGCCCCAGTATCAGGGCGCTGTCGGCGAGCCGCAGCACATATCGATAAAGTGCATCGTCCTTTTTCATGATTAAATGTTCTCAACCCCTTCCGGTATTTCGTAAAAGGTCGGATGCCGATAAATCTTGTCTTTTGCCGGCTCGAAAAGGGCTGCTGAATCGGCAGGGTCAGACGCTACAATCTCGCTGGATCGCACTACCCAGATGCTGACCCCCTCGTTGCGTCGCGTATACACGTCGCGGGCATGATTGAGCGCCATTTCATCATCAGGGGCGTGCACACTACCCGCGTGACGATGGCTTAGTCCCGATTTTGCCCTGATGAATACCTCGTAGAGAGGCCAGTCATTGTCAGTCATAGTGTTCTCTTAATTATGCAGCGACACGCGATGCTTGTTTTTCCGCGTACGCCTGTGCGGCTTTACGGACCCAGGCACCGTCGTCATGCGCCTTGCGACGAATCAACAGTCTCTCAGCACTGCACGGTCCATTGCCGGCCAGTACTGCATAGAACTCCTGCCAGTCGATATCGCCAAACTGGTAGTGACCGCTCTTTTCATCGAAAGACAATTTGTCATCTGGCATGGTGATGCCAAGAAAATCGGCCTGTGGCACTGTTACGTCGACAAACTTTTGCCGCAGCTCATCGTTGGAAAAACGTTTGATCTTCCACGCCATGGATTGCGCAGAATGTTTCGAATCCGCATCGTTGGGGCCGAACATCATTAGGGACGGCCACCACCAGCGATTCAGCGCGTCTTGTGCCATTGCTTTCTGTTCTTCGCTGCCACGGCAGAGTTCGAGCATGATTTCGTAGCCCTGGCGCTGATGAAAACTTTCTTCCTTGCAAACGCGCACCATGGCACGTGCATACGGTCCGTAGGAACATCGGCACAGCGGAATCTGGTTCATGATTGCCGCACCGTCTACTAACCAGCCAATTGCGCCGATATCCGCCCAGGTAAGCGTCGGATAATTGAAAATACTCGAATATTTCGCCTTGCCGCTGAGCAGATCACCGACCATTTGCTGGCGCGAGGTACCGAGTGTCTCACCGGCACTATAAAGATAGAGCCCATGGCCCGCTTCATCCTGGACTTTCGCCAGCAAAATAGCTTTTCGCCGCAGACTGGGCGCACGTGTCAGCCAGTTGCCCTCCGGCTGCATGCCGATAATTTCCGAATGCGCATGCTGCGCGATCTGTCGTACCAGGGTGCGCCGATAAGCGTCCGGCATCCAGTCTTTGGGCTCGATTTTCTCTTCAGCATCAATATGTTGCTGAAAAGCGGCCAGTCGTTCTGGCGACTCTGCCGTGCGCTGTGGCGTCGGCTTTGCGTCTTTTTGGTCAAGACCTTGAGTGTACATCTGCCACCTAATATATCGATCAAACGCGGTCAGTTAATGTGTCACGCTTTTTTATGCTTTTCAAGTATTTATGTATCAGAATGACCAAGGATAGCCTGACTGGTCGCATGCGACCGGCCGCGAAACAGGGCAACATTCTCGCCATCCTGGTTGCTGACGACGACATCGTACAAACCGCTGCGACCCCCACGATGACTTTCGGTTGCAATGGCCTTAAGTGTTTCGCCAGCTCTCACCGGACGCAGGAATTCGATCGACGCACTTGCCGCAAGCGTCAGGCGATCGTATGAATTACAGGCAAAGGCGAATGCTGTATCGGCCAGTGTAAAAATATATCCACCGTGACAGACATCGTGGCCGTTTAGCATGTTTTCGCGCACCTCGAACACGGCTTCCGCACAACCAGCCTGTTCGACTGTCACACTAATGCCGAGGTCCCGGGATGCTTTGTCATTGGCAAACATCGCGGCCGCACAGAGCCGGGCTTTATCCGCTTCACTCATTTTATTTTTTCCGTCACTTTAGTCCACCGAATCTTTCGTAAAATTCAGCCGAGGGCAACGGCAGTGGCCCGTCGGCAGTTTCCAGTTCGCTGCTCATATAATCATCGGCCTGCTCACACACCAGTCTGTACAGATTACGGCACAGCTGGTATGCCGCAGTGCCGTGCCAGTTGGCAGGCAACAGCTCTGCCGGCAGCAACGGGTCGCGCAGCAAAGTCTTGCGATACTCCTGTAGCAGCAATGTACGAATCAGAAATGCGTTACGACTGTCGCAGGAAACGCTCTTTCGCAATGCTTTAAGCGCAGGCCTGAAGCGATCGACGAATGACGCGTAACGATCGTCGATTTCAGCGAGATTCCAGCTTTTGTGCACAAGGTCTCGCAATGCCTCATCGCGATTTTTGCCAAGCGTCCGTCCCTGCATGACGAGTAACTTTTGTTGCAGTCCATTCTGCTTGAGCGACGTCTCAAGCTCGGCTATGTCAGGCGATGGGTGCGCCAGTACGCTCGTCGAGATGGCACCAAATCCAAGCCACCTGAGTTCCCGGCGAGCAAGCTCTTTTTGTTCGGCGTCCAGATCTGCCAGCAAAACCAGGCACCAGTCCCCCGACCACGATTGCCGCGGCTCGCCATAGATCCTGGTTGTCGCCTGGTCGAATCGTCGTTCACCCTCAGGACTGAGACTGTAATAGCTGCGCCTACCCTGCTGATCGACGGTCAGCCAGTCGTCCTTGATGAGACGATAAACAGATGTTCTCACCAGTCTTTCACTCACGCCAAAATCGGCAAGCACCTTAATAAGACTACCAATCCACACGGTGCCGCCCCTCGGTGCGACTGCATCACCGAATACGGTAATAATCAGTGATCCTGCGCGTAGCGTCGGTCGCGAGCGAAACTCGTCGAGCAATGTTTGCGTTACGCTTTTGACAGACATATGACTCGTGACCAGCCGCGTGAATTCGGACCGTACATCGTGACACGAAATATTACAATTTCTAATTTTTTGTGTATCTTAGTTCGCCAGACCCTGTTGCGGAGCCCGCTCGATGAAACTTCAAAATTTCGCCCTGAATAACTGGATCAGTGGCGATGACGCCGGCAAGGAATTGCTGAGTGCGGTCGACGGCAGCGAAATTGCCAGAATTACCAGCAAGGGCATTGATTTTGCAGCGATGCTCGAACATGCACGAGAAGTTGGCGGGGCAAACCTGCGCCGCTACACCTTTCATGACCGCGCGAATATGCTGAAGGCGCTCGCCAAATACCTGTTGGAGCACAAGAAGGAATTTTATGCGCTGTCTTCCAGCACCGGGGCAACCCGGGCAGATAGCTGGATTGATATCGATGGCGGAATTTCAACGTTGTTCGTGTTTTCCGGCAAAGGCCGGCGCGAGATGCCGAATGACAAAGTGTACCTCGACGGTCCGCCGGAAATACTCTCAAAGAACGGCACGTTCGTCGGCCAACATATTTTTACGCCGCGATTCGGCGCCGCGATTCATATCAACGCGTTTAACTTTCCGTGCTGGGGGATGCTCGAAAAACTGGCGCCCGCAATTTTGGCCGGCGTACCGGCAATCATCAAACCTGCCTCCAGCACTGCGTACCTGACGGAATTGATGGTGCGAAAAATGATCGAGTCGAAAATACTGCCGGAGGGGTCAGTGCAGCTTATTTGCGGTGGCGTTGGCGACCTGTTTGATCATCTGAACTGCCAGGACACCATCGCATTCACAGGATCAAAAACTACGGCTGAAATGTTGCAGGGACACCCGCGAGTCGTTTCGGAGTCTGTACGCTTTACTGCGGAAACTGATTCACTGAACGCATCGATACTGGGACCCGACGCAACCCCGGACACCCCGGAATTCAAACTTTTCGTCAATGAAGTGACCCGGGAAATGACGAGCAAAGCGGGCCAAAAATGTACTGCAATCAGGCGCATCATCGCGCCTTCTGCGTTGGCCGGCGACCTCGTTGATGCGTTATCAACGGCGCTTGGCGAAATCAGGATTGGCAACCCTTCATCAGAAGGCGTCGACATGGGTGCGCTGGCCAGCCAGGGACAACGTGACGAGGTGCGTGCACGCGTCGCCGATCTGGAGGTAGATGCTGATGTCGTCTACGGAAACCGTGACGATTTTGAAGTTACAGATGCGGATGCCGCCAAAGGCGCGTTCTTTATGCCAACGCTATTGCATTGTGAGCGACCGCTGACCGCAAGCGCGGTGCATTCGGTTGAGGCATTTGGTCCTGTTAGTACCGTGCTGCCGTACACAAACCTGGATGAAGCGATCGAACTTGCACGGCTTGGGGAGGGCAGTCTCGCTGGCTCAATAATCACCAACGATAACGATGTCGCCAGAAAACTGGTGCTTGGCATTGCGGCGTGGCATGGGCGCATGGTTCTCATTAACCGACATTGTGCTGCCGAGTCGACTGGCCATGGCTCGCCGCTGCCACACCTCGTGCATGGTGGGCCCGGACGTGCCGGTGGGGGCGAGGAACTTGGCGGCGTTCGGGCCGTACTACATTACATGCAACGCAGTGCGATCCAGGGCTCGCCGGAAATGCTGGCTGCAGTAAGCAATCGCTGGATTCGCGGTGGCGTTGAGCGACAGTCCGAAACCCATCCGTTTCGCAAGACGTTCGAAGAGCTGCAAATAGGCGACACACTGCACACGGATAGCCGGCAGATCACGCTTGACGACATTGATCATTTTGCAGAATTCACAGGCGATAACTTTTACGCCCATATGGATGAAATTGCTGCAAAGAAGAATCCGTTTTTCGACGGACGTGTCGCGCACGGCTACCTGATTGTGTCTTTCGCCGCCGGTTTGTTTGTCGATCCGGACTTCGGCCCTGTATTGGCAAATTACGGACTGGATGACCTGCGCTTTGCGCAACCAGTCAACTTCGGTGACACATTGAAGGTACGACTCACGTGTAAACAGAAAACCCTGCGTGATGGAACAGGATACGGCGAAGTGCGTTGGGACACGGAGGTCAC
>JBLHLN010000058.1:0-9915 GCA_047620565.1 Woeseiaceae bacterium | reverse complement strand
AATAGTTAATTAATAAGCACCTTTCTCCGCGAAGCTGTCACAGATTGCCTTCAATCCGGACTGAATTTCGTCATTGAGGTCGCCAGTGTTGTTAATCTCGTCCAGCAGATTCGCACTGTTCGCGTTTGCGAAATCGTGCAGGGCTGCCTCGAAGTCGCCGACTTTTTGCACGTCAACGCCATCCAGGTAACCCTCGTTTGCAGCAAAAAGCGACAGCGCCATCTGCGCAACTGACAGTGGCGAATACTGTTTTTGCTTCATGAGCTCGGTAACGCGTTGACCCCGTTCCAGCTGCTTACGCGTCGTTTCATCAAGGTCAGATGCGAACTGCGCGAACGCTGCAAGCTCACGGTACTGGGCAAGTGCCAGACGAACACCGCCACCCAGCTTCTTGATGATCTTCGTTTGCGCTGCGCCGCCTACACGAGACACAGAAAGACCAGCATTGATTGCAGGACGAATACCGGCATTGAACAAGTCTGTCTCGAGGAAGATTTGTCCGTCGGTAATGGAGATAACGTTGGTTGGTACGAATGCGGATACGTCACCGGCCTGCGTTTCAATAATTGGCAACGCCGTCAGCGACCCTGTTTTGCCTTTGACCTTGCCACCCGAAACATTCTCCACGTGCTCTTCACTGACGCGTGACGCACGTTCGAGCAGGCGGGAGTGAAGATAAAAGACGTCTCCCGGGTAGGCCTCGCGACCTGGCGGGCGCCTGAGCAGCAACGATACCTGTCGATAGGCCCAGGCCTGTTTAGTCAGGTCATCGAAGATAATGAGCGCGTCTTCGCCCTTGTCGAGGAAGTACTCACCCATAGAGGTGCCTGAATACGGCGCAATGTATTGCATCGCCGGGCTGTCCGCGGCCGTAGCAGCAACAACAATCGTGTGCTCCATCGCGCCTTCTTCTTCAAGCTTGCGCACGACACCGGCCACTGATGATGCTTTCTGGCCGATGGCGACGTAGATACATTTAATGCCGGTGCCAACCTGGTTGATGATGGTGTCGACGGCGACCGCTGTTTTGCCAGTCTGCCGATCACCAATAATCAGTTCGCGCTGACCGCGACCGATCGGCACCATCGCGTCAATTGCTTTCAGCCCGGTCTGTACAGGCTGGTCAACCGACTTACGTTCGATTACGCCAGGTGCCACCTTTTCAATCGGCGCACTCAACTCCGTGTCGATCGGACCCTTGCCGTCAATTGGGTTGCCGAGCGCATCAACAACGCGACCGAGCATTGCCTCACCAATCGGAACTTCGAGAATACGACCCGTCGTCTTAACCGTATCGCCTTCCGAAATGTGTTTGTAGTCACCGAGAACAACCGAACCAACCGAATCCTGTTCAAGGTTCAGCGCCATGCCGAATGTGTTGCCGGGAAACTCGAGCATCTCACCATAACGTGAGTCTGCCAGTCCGTGGATGCGTACGATGCCGTCAGTAACACCGATCACGGTGCCAACATCGCGAGCTTCCGCGGAAGATTCGAATTTCTCGATTCGCTCTTTAATCAGTTGGCTGATTTCAGAAGCTTTGAGTGCCATTTCCTATTCCTCTTTAAGCGATCAATGCATTGGACAGACGTTCAAGCCTGGTCCGCACTGATCCATCAATAACGACGTCGCCGGCACGAATGACCGCACCACCGATGAGGTTCTCATCTAATTCCGTCGACAGATTGACGTCACGCCCGAGGCGCTCTTTCAATGCCGCTGCAATTGTCTTCTGCTGTGAGCTGCTGAGCTCCGCCGCGGCAGTGACCGTGACGTCGACCGTATTTTCTGTTTGTGCCTTGAGCACTTCGAAATGCCCGGCAATTTCCGGCAATACATTTACCCGACCGTATTCCAGTAACAATTTGAGAAAATTGACGCCTTCCGCGTTATCTCCCGCGAGCACCGATGCTTTGCCCCCGACGTCAGCGAACAACCCGCTCAGGAACTCAAGTCGCTGCTCGTCATTGAGAGACGGGTTGGCAAGAAACCGTACGACCGCGCCATCGGCGAGCACATCTTTTGCTGCATGCAGCGCTTCCGCCCATGCGCCGAGATCTTTCTTCTCGCTCGCCAGATCGAATGCTGCGCGCGCATAAGGTCGGGCAATTGTATTGTTATCTGCCATTACGAGTGCCCGACCCTAAAGCTCAGCCGCGAGCTTGCTCAGAAGATCTTCATGAGCTTGCGGATCAATTTCGCGTTGCAAAATCTTTTCGGCACTGGCGACAGCGATCGCCGAAACTTCGCCACGCAGTTCTTCGCGCGCGCGATTGGTTTCCTGCTCAACCTCGGCCTGTGCAGCGGCAATCTGACGATCACGCTCTTTCATGCCGTCTGATTTTCCTTCCGCCACGATCTCGCTTGCCCGTGCATGCGCCTGATCAAGAATAGTGGTCGCCTGCTTGCGCGCATCGCCGACAATGTCGCCCGCTTCTGCCTTCGCCTTGTCCAGACTCTGCTGGCCACGCTCCGCAGCCGCAAGTCCATCGGCGATTTGCGTCTGTCGCTCTTCGATTGCAGCAATAATCGGCGGCCAAATGAACTTCATACAAAACCAGACGAACACGAGCATCGCGATCGATTGCCCGATTAGTGTCAGATTAATATCCATGGAATGCTCCCGGCATTGCAGTGGCCCGCTGTAGCGAGCACATGCGATGCTGCCTTAGCCGCCAGTTGCTTGCTGTAGCTGTGCGATGAACGGGTTTGCGAACGCGAAATACAACGCGATACCAACACCGATCATGGCTACTGCGTCGAGCAGTGCTACAACCAGGAACATTTTGGTTTGCAGCATCGGGGCCAGCTCAGGTTGCCTCGCGGCACCCTCAAGGAAGCGGCCGCCCAAAAGACCCATACCAATACCTACGCCCAGCGCGCCGAGGCCGATCAACAATGCGACGGCAATCGCGGTGAATCCAATTACAGTTTCCATCAAAATCTCCAGTTAAGGATTTAATCCAATTTAATTAATGTTCTTCCTGTGCCAACGTCAGGTAGACAACCGTCAGCATCATGAAAATAAACGCCTGCAGCGTAACGATCAGTATGTGGAAAACTGCCCAGCCAAAATGCAGGGGCAATTGCCACACACCAAGTAACGCGATCAGGATGAAAATCAGTTCGCCGGCAAACATGTTGCCGAAAAGTCGCAACGACAAAGACAATGGCTTCGCAAGGAGTGCGACGGATTCGAGAATAAAGTTAAAGGCAATGATAAAAGGTGCCGCGATGATCGCGATACCTTTGGTTGGGGGCGCGATCGGGTGCAACGTCAGTTCGCCGATAAACCCGACAATACCTTTACTTTTGATCGAATAGAAAAGTATCAGGAAGAATACCGCAATCGACATGCCAAACGTTATGTTGACGTCAGTCGTCGGTACAACTTTCAGATAAGGAACGCCGATTGCAGCGCCAACCATCGGCATCCAGTCAACCGGGATCAGGTCCATAAGGTTCATCAGGAATACCCAGACGAAGATCGTCAGGGCGAGTGGCGCAATCAGGCGGCTCTTGCCGTGAAAGGTATCTTTAACGCTGCTATCAATGAAATCGATGACTATCTCAACGAACGCCTGCATCTTGCCTGGCTTGCCCGCAGACGCATTTTTTGCAGCGCGCCCGAATATCAATATGAATACGAGACCGAGAAGCACGGAGAAAAACATCGAGTCGACGTTGATCGCCATCGGATTACCGGCGCAATGATTCCATATCCATTCGCCATCTGCTTTGCAGACCTGAAGGTTTTGCAGATGGTGGGCGATGTATTCGCCGGACGTCTGCGCTCCATTTTCGCCTTCACTTGCCATTCGAAATTCTCTCGTTCACTTCCACTTCTTTGTCACGCATCAGGAATCCTGAAAATGTCACCAGCTGCGCTGCAATAAATCCGACAAACATCGGCATTGCCGCGAGCGGTCGCACCAACGTAAAGACCATGGTGAACATCAACACAGTCAGTGCCAGTTTTCCCAGTTCTCCAATGTATGCCGCTCTAACCAGGGCACCCGCCCCGGGGTCGCGGCGCGGCACCGTAAGTCGCAGCGCCAGAAAAGCATTCGGGATCACGCAGGTCAGGCCGCCCAGCAACGCCGAGTAACCGTAAACTCGTCCTTCAAAACCCCAAAACAGCATAGCCAGAAGCATGCTTAGACCCAGTTGTGCGAGGAGTACCCTGACGACAACATTTCCGGACGAGGCGCTGGATTTATATCCAATAGGCCTCCCCGTCATCTCTCGCTTGCCTCCGACACTAAAAACGCCACGTCCATCGGCTAACCGGCGGTTTGTGGCGTATTGGTTAATTTCTGTCCAAGCGGGCCTGTGCTTAGCCCGCGCATTATAGTGATGGTTATGTGTCAAGGCAACAGAGGTGAACACTTAAAAATCCTTGCTTTGCGGGGCTTTTATGGGGTTTTCGCAGGTGCTTTCAAGACCATTTACGATCCTTGTGGAAAATTATTTCTGCACTGCGACCTACGGCACATTCCGTCCTCAATTGGGCACGTATAAAAGAGTCTTGAGGCCGGTCCGCCAGCAGGAAAACGGCGGTTTGCGACAGGGATGGAGGTCGCGTCACGAACCGGCTCAGGAGCCGATATGTTAATGATCGTGAGCGAGTCCCTCAGCAGGACTCAAACATTGATCGAGGTTGCGCGAGAGTTCAGCCTGAACCTCAGCTATTTCCGCAGCGCAGAAAAACTGGCGAGCCTGATGGGCGGCCGGTCGCGACGTTTTATCCTGCTTGCCGAAGACGACGTGAGCCAGGAAATCATTGCAAGCCTGGCCGGTGCCGGCGCCAACGCGCGTTTCGGCCTGATCATCTGTGCAGATCGCGAGGCGCTGCGATCCAGCAACCGCGCGGAACAACTGGAAGAGTTGAGCGATTTTGACAATGTCGAGTGGCTGAGTCCCGACTATAGTGTCGATTCACTCAGCGCCGCAGCGCGCAAGTGCCGTCGCCGCATGTTGACCCTTGGCAAGGATGAGCTGGAGGAGGCCATCCTGAAACGTCAATTCTTCATTCAGTACCAACCCAAAGTGGAACGTAATGCCGGCACCGAATGGCTCACCCGTGAGGCAGAAGCCCTAATACGCTGGCACCACCCTAAACACGGACTGCTCGGGCCGCTGGAGTTTCTGCCAGAGGCAGAGGCCTTCGACCTGATCGGTCCTATCAGTGAGCTGGTGTTGTATGAGGCCGCGGCGCAACTCGTAAAATGGCGGGAACAGGGACTCAATCTGAATTCATGCATTAACCTGGCGTCGAGTCAGCTGACCAATGCCGACCTGCCAGGAAGCTATGAGCGCATCGTTCGCAAACACAATCTCGAGTGCTCGAACTTTACCTTTGAGGTGACTGAACAGGATGTCGCCAACTCAGAGGCGCCGCATCTTCGCGTACTCAAACAGCTGCGTGAGAGAGGCTTTCGAATTTCGCTTGATGATTTTGGCGTCGCTACTTCGTCGCTGGGAACCTTTGAACAATTGCCATTTGATGAAATCAAAATTCACGCCAAGGCGCTTGCCAGGGCGCGGCAAAATCCGGTTGCGCTGAAGGTTCTTGCTGCCGTCACCGGGCTCGCTCACAACCTCGGTATCTCTGTTTGCGCGGAGGGTGTCGAGGACCAGGAAACTTTCGAATTCCTGAAAACAATTGAATGCGACAAGATGCAGGGCTTTCTCATTTCAGAGGCGGTAATGCCGGACATCATTCGTCGCGTCTACAGCGCCAAATCGAAAGACGTCGAAGACGTCGCCTGACAAGACCCCAACCCACTAAGTGCAGTTGTCCGGTTGATAACCTCAGGGCATGATTTGTTGTGTTGGTATTTGAGACCGTGGCCCGCAGGGATGCGGGCCCCGAGCCTACAGGGACGTACTTGCGGCGCGTCTCACATGCCAACACAACAAATCATGTCCTTGCACACTCGTACAACTTCCCTTAGCCAACCTCTGACGCCAAGTCCGTGTTTATGCGATTATAGACGGTCGCGATTTGCCCAATACTAATAAGGAGAAAGCATGGCAGCTCGCAAGCCACTCTGGCTTTCGTTCGTATTTGTCATTCTTGCTTCTGCCTGTGGGCCATCTGATCCAACGGGTGGCATTATGCCGCCGCTGCCGGTCAGTGTTGTCGAAGTCCAGCGGCAGGATGTACCGATTTTTGTCGAGCTGGTCGGCACGACGATGGGCGTGCAGGATGTGCCAATCCGGGCCAGGGTCGAGGGTTTTCTGGAAACGATGGATTTTCGCGAAGGCGGGTTCGTCGAAAAAGGCGACCTGCTTTACACAATTGACGCCCAGCCGTTTCAAGCCCTCCTGGTCGAAGCACAAAGCCACCTCGCGACCGCACAGACGAACCTGGTCAGGTCGCAAAGTGATCTGGCACGAATTAAGCCGCTCGCTGAAATCGATGCCGTCAGCCAGCAGGATCTGGATGGCGCGGTCGCGCAGGAGGCCGCATCCCGCTCCTCGGTCACGGCAGCCGAGGCAGAGGTGCGACTTGCTGAGATAGAGCTGAGCTATACCCGGCTGATGGCGCCAATTGCTGGCCTGATCGGCTTGTCCGAGGCCAGGCCCGGCGAGTTTGTAGGGCGCGACCCGAACCCTGTCGTTCTCGCAACCCTGTCTGACATTGATCCGATTAGAGTCCGGTTTTCTATTGCCGAGCGCGAATACCTGGAATTCGCCAAGGAATACCTGCAGGGCCAGAGACCCATTGATCTGGCAGTAAGGCGGCGCACCGACCTGGTTTTGCTGCTAGCTGATGGCACTGAACATCCGCAGCAGGGAACCGTGATCGCGTCTGCCCAGGCCATTGATCCGGAGACCGGGACTTACACGATCGAAGCCGTTTTTCCGAACCCGACCGGGCTGATTCTGCCCGGCCAGTTTGCGCGCGTACGTGCACCAGCAACGGTCCTCAAAAACGCTGTTGTCGTGCCGCGACGTGCCATCAACGAAATTCAAGGTTTGCTGCAGATATTCGTTGTCAGACCGGACAATTCCATCGAGGTTCGCGAAGTAAGCGCGGGCCCGGTCGTCGGCGACATCATCGTTATCGACGAAGGTCTGAATGGCGGGGAAACGATAGTGATCGAGGGGCTGCAGAAAGTTCGCGATGGTGTGACGGTTGACCCTCGCCCCACAACTCCGCGGCAAATGTAATACCGATGGCTGAGTTTTTCGTCGGCAGGCCTATTGTCGCGATGGTGATAGCGATCATCATCGTAATCATTGGCGCTGTCTCGATGCGGTCATTGCCAATCGCGCAATACCCGGAAATAACGCCACCTGAAGTGCAGGTCAATGCGAACTATACCGGTGCAAACGCAGAGGTTGTCGAACAATCCGTCGCCACACCGGTTGAACAGAAAGTCAACGGCGTAGAAAACATGCTGTACATGAAGTCCGTCAATGCGAATGACGGCTCCATGCGGCTTACGGTTTCATTTGAGGTCGGCGCAGATCTCGATATGTCGAACGTACTGGTGCAAAACCGCGTTTCGGAGGCAACGGCCAGCATTCCGGAAGAAGTGAAACGACTTGGCGTAACCGTAAAGAAGAAACTCTCGTTTCCCTTGATGCTCGTTACCTTGTACTCGCCGAACGGAAGTTACGATCAGAATTTCCTTAGCAATTACCTGACCATCAATATTCTCGATGCGGTTTCGCGAATACAGGGTGTTGGGCAGGCAGACGTTCTGGGCGGCAGCGAATACGCGATGCGTGTGTGGGTAAAACCAGATCAGCTCGCGAAACTGGGCCTGACTGTACCCGACATTACCAATGCGATACGGGAACAAAGTGTGATTGCTCCTGCCGGGCAAATTGGCGGTCCGCCCGCAGCGCCTGGAACAGAGTTTACCTATACCGTGCGAACGCAAGGACGACTATCGACGGCGGAAGAATTTGGTGATGTCGTTATTCGCTCGCATTCGGATGGCTCGCAGGTGCGTGTCAAAGACGTCGCTCGTGTGGAGCTCGGCACGCAAAGTTACGCAGCGGTCAGTCGGCTGAACGGACAGCCTGCGGCGGTTCTTGCTGTTTACCAACTACCTGGTGCAAACGGCATAAACGTCGCAAATCAGGTTAAAGCCGTTATGGAAGAAGTTGCGCTGGACTATCCCAACGACTTCGCTCACCAGGTTTCTCTTGATACTACGCTCGCCATCGAAGAGGGCATCAAAGAAATCATTATCACGCTGTTCCAGGCAGTTGCGCTGGTCATTTTCGTAGTATTTATTTTTCTGCAAAACGCGCGAGCAACCCTGATTCCATCACTGGCGGTTCCGGTATCATTAATTGGCACCTTTATGGTGTTTCCGTTGCTGGGCTTCTCTATCAACACCCTTTCATTGCTGGGCCTGGTACTCGCCATCGGTATTGTCGTTGACGACGCGATTGTCGTGGTCGAAGCAGTGACCGCCAAGATGGAACAGGGCATGAAGCCCAAAGAGGCGACTATCGCGGCAATGAAGGAGGTCTCCGGACCCATAGTTGCGACATCGCTGTCACTCATCGCAGTATTTGTGCCTGTAGCTGCGATGGCCGGAATAACCGGCCGCCTGTACCAGCAATTCGCCATTACCATCGCGATATCGGTCGCCATTTCGTCAATCAATGCATTGACTTTGAGCCCGGCACTGAGCGCCATGTTGTTGCGCCCGCCGGGTGAAACCGAAAGCCGCTTACAGCCGTTTTATGATCGCTTCAATCGTGTTTTTGATCGGGCAACCGGCGGTTACTTAAGGCTAACCGGCTACTTTTCTCGCCGTCTGGCAATCGGAGCTGTGATCCTTGCGGCAATGGCTGTGATGATGACTGGCCTCTTCGGCATGGTCCCGGCCGGCTTCGTGCCGGAGGAGGATCAGGGTTATGTGCTGATCAACGTTCAGTTGCCCGACGCAGCCTCGCTCGAGCGCACAACGGAAGTCATTGCGCACATAGAGAATTTGATCAATAGCGTCGAAGGCATAGATTCGGTCACCGGAATCGGTGGCTATAGCCTGTTAACCAGCTCTCTGGCGTCAAATACTGGCTTCTTCTTTCTGTCTCTAAAACCCTGGGAAGAACGCGACGGCGCCGACCTTCATGCCAACGCGATCATTCAGCAATTAAATCAAAAGCTGGTTTTCGGCGTACCGCAGGCTGTCGCGTTCGCATTCGGGCCACCGCCTATTCCCGGCCTGGGCACCGGCTCCGGTTTCAGCATCATGTTGCAGGACCGGGCTGGCAACTCTCCCGAATATCTGGCCGAGCAAACGCTGCGGTTTATCCAGGCAGCGAATCAGCGCCCGGAAATCAGCAATGCTTATTCGACCTTCCGGGCGAGCACGCCGCAGATTTTTGTCGATGTTGATAAACAAAAAGTTTTGAAGCTCGGCATTTCTCCCGCGGACGTAAACACGACCCTCGGCTCCTTCCTTGGTGGCGCCTACGTAAACGACTTCAATCGTTTTGGACGCCTGTTCAAGGTCTATGTGCAGGCTGAGCCCGAGTACCGTAAAGCAGCCACTGATGTCCGCTACTATTACGTGCGCAACAAGAACGGCGACGTCGTTCCTCTGTCTGCCCTGGTAAATGTGTCGCCGACAACCGGGCCGGAATATACCAATCGTTTCAACCTGTTTCGCGCAGCGGAAGTTGCAGGCGCACCCGCGCCTGGCTACAGCTCGGTAGAGGCACTCGATGCGCTGGAGGAAGTTGCGGCTGAAACCCTTGCGGGCGACATGACTTACTCCTGGAACGCGATGAGTTTTCAGGAAAGAGCGGCGTCCGGTTCCGGCGCCCAGGTTTTCATTCTGGCGCTGGTTTTCGTATTTCTGATCCTTTCGGCTCAGTATGAAAGCTGGTCGCTCCCATTAAGTGTGTTGCTCGGAACGCCCATTGCCATATTCGGTG
>JBLHLN010000057.1:0-9962 GCA_047620565.1 Woeseiaceae bacterium | reverse complement strand
TTTTGGCAGCTTGGTCCTCGAGCTTGACCTGGTTGCGGGTCATGCTGATGACTTTTTCCTCTGCGCCGGGAAGCGCGCCTGCGGGCATGACTTGCAGGCGAACTACTGTATCGGCGGGTCCACGGATCATTTGCACGACGTCATCAAGACGCCAGCCAACGACATCCACTAACTCGCCGTCCTCACCCTGTGCAACTGCTGTGATTTTGTCATTTGGCTGCAGGATACCGTCCATCGCAGCAGGTCCGCCCGGAATGATGTTGATCACCATTACGTAGTCGTCCTCAACTTGCAGAGACGCGCCGATGCCGAAATAAGAAAGGCTCATCTGAATCCGGTATTCCTCGGAATTGCGTGGCGACAGATAGCTTGAATGAGGATCCAGCGTATGCGCGAACGAATTCATGAATGTCTCGAAGACATCGTCATTCTTAATCTGGTCCATGCGTTTCAGAAAACGCGAGTATCGTTTGTCGAGAATCTCCTGAATCTCAGGCCATTCCTTTTCAGCAAGTGACAGACCCAGCGCATCATTTTTGACGCGTTTGCGCCAGACTTCGTCCAGCTCGTCAGTCGTAGTTGCCCAGGGAAGCTCTTCGCGATCGAAGGCGTATTCCTCGTCCACCGTGAAATCGGGCTCTGTCTGCAACTGCAGCAGGGCATAGTTGAGCCGCTCGCGCACACGCGTACGGTAAACCTCAAACATGTCGAAAACCGGGTCCAACGGCTCTGAGCGGACCATATCGTCGAGGTCATAACGGTATTGCTCGAATGCGGCTACATCGGTATCCAGCAAGTACATACGGTTGTTGTCCAGCGCCTCGATGTAACGATCCAGGACGGCGGACGACAATTCATCATCGACTGCGGCGTGTCGGTAGTGTGACTTCTGAATAAACTCAGTGACCAGCTGGCCAATTTTCTCGTGCCGTCCATCGGGGGCCAGCTCTTCTTCTGCGAGCAGCGTTTGGCCTGTAAGGAGGCCTGAGACGAGCAATGCGGCTGTCAATATCCGTTCTTGGAAGCCAGTAAACGATTTTCTCAAAATTTTCTCCACTTGTCGTACAAAGAGTCTTTCATCAGCCGTAGTAGGCTAGGCTAGTTGTCATGGCCGCTGCGATCAAGGGCGCATTCGCCAAATATCGGGCATTGAGGCCATTTTCAGGCCCCCGCAGCGTAGAATTCGGGCATGCGTCCGCTCACTGTAATCAATGGTATTTTGCTGGGATCCAGCTTTTCTATTTCATTCAGTCTCGCAGCAGTAATGGTCATTTTCCTTATTCTCGGCGATGACTATCCGCGCCTGAGCCATGAAATTCGGCCGCTTTTCAGCAGTTTTGCCATCTTCACAGGTATGACCGCAATAACCGGCCTGAGTTTCTATGCACTGCTAAAAGATCATGCTGCCCGCTGGCCACTACAGGTGGCAATGTGGCTCTGTTTGCTGGCCACAGGCCTGTATTACTGGCCCTAATGTCCACCGGCTCCGGGTCCAGGGCAGTCACATCCAAAACCTTTTTATGTCAAGCAGATCAACACGATCGTGAGAATATTTCAAGTAATTTATTGCGGCTCAGCCGTGTCTGAATGGTCGCTTTTGCTCTTTCTGCGGCGACGCATTCGGACCTGCAGTTCCTTGCGCCGACCGTCCAGCCAGCTATCGCGACTGATGTCACTGCTGCGGGTTTTTACGCCCTGGTTGGGCTGGTGAGTTTTGCGAAATTCGCAAAACTCGACGTACGCCTCGATCTCGTGCCGCAACTCCCGGCCGACCAGTTCGATCATGATTGCGTCATCAAGATAGCCAAGTCCGGGAATATGATCCGGGATCAGGTCTTCGGGTTCGGTAAAATATGCCAGTGCATTGAGCACCCGGGTTGCATCATTGTGCGGTAGTCGCCATTGATAATCGGTCAGCATGCGAATCATAATTTCGAGGCTGGTCAGGCGTTCGCGGATGAACTCCGGGATTTTCGCAGAGCTGATACTGCGCAACAATGCGTCGGCGTTCGCGACAATATCTTCTGGCGCTGATCTTGAGGCTACTTTGCGTGCTTCCCGCATGATTAGCCGAAAATGCTTCAGATCATCTTCGTCGAGCTCAAATGAGACCCGCAAGCTCATGTGACCGTTGCTCCAGTATGCAAGGGGGAATGCAGACTACCTGCGGTCAAATATTGCGTCAATTTGTGTAGGGCGAATGTTTCACTTCCGTGAGCGGAAGGAATCCCATGACTTTGAGCGATCAAACCTGCCCGTGTTATACGGATCCAAGCCGTCTTCGTCGCCTGACTCGATAATTGAGTCGTCAACAATCTTCAGGGATTCGTGTGTTCCGGTGTCTTCCCGCAGATACTTGTTTCGCACCAGCACGTTTTTCCCGGGTCCGCCGTCTTCAATTTTCCCCTCCATTTCAGAGGAGAATTCGACTGCTGGCGGGGCGACTTTGCGCTTCTTTTTTGGCTTCGGTGAAACGTGCACAGCAGATGGACGAAGCGACATTTCTTCATCGTCGTCCTCGTCAAGGAATCGTTCGGTCAGCCAATTAAAAAAACGTTTCATATTCAGTTGCTGTGGTGTCGCAAAATTCACGTTTCGGGGAAAATAATAATGCCCGGGTAGAGGACAATGATGCTTGATCGTTAACATAATTTCTATCAAAACAATGTAAATGTTTGTTGATTAAGAGAATTATGTGATCCAGGTCACAGTTTATTCGTGACAGTCGCGGCGAGCATGCCGCCGGAGAAACTAGCGATGGCTCGTTGACGAGCGGCCAAATCCCCAGGCCGTCAGGCGAAACAATTGCCAGATAATGTACGGCGAAAGCATCAGAAACCAGACAACCGGCACACCGGCCCGGAACTCGCTGTGCAACATTCCGTAAAAGGTCATGAAGCCATTGGCTTCATAGGCGCCAAAGACGGATTTGCCGATGAAATAGATAATTGCCGGCAGTAACAGCAAGCCGGTCAGCAGCAGCACGAGGAACAAAATCGTTTCCCGTCGGGCGACGTCTTTCAGTGATTTTTGTGTAGAAGACATAATTGAAGTGATTGCAGCGATTACGATGGCGGTCTGCAATCCTCGACCATGTTTTTCCGCAGGTCAAGTTGGCATGTTTTGACGGAAGTGATGCTCTCCGGCCGGCGTTTTTGGGCTAGCCTGGAAATTTCCCGGATTGAGGATCGCTATTTTCGTTCGGCGTCATTAATGACTTGCGCCGATGCCGGAATACGACAAAGGCGAGGTGCAGGCAGGCAGCCGACACAATGAGGTAATGCGGCAGAACCCAGAACCAATCGCTGATATACAGGGTCGCGAAAAACGCAGCGAACCCAGCGGTCAGGTAGAAGTAGGGGAGGCTGTCGTACAGTAACTCGGGTAGCCACACCGTCCTGGCCATCATGCTTTGTGCTCGTTGAGACGCGGTTTCTGTCGAACTGAGATCCAGTCGCTGCGTATCGATCTTTGCCAGCATGATTTCTTGTTCTTTATTCAGGTGTGTCAGAGGTAATCTAAATTATCTGACAACGACCTGGAAGTCCGTGATTGCGCTCACAGAACTATTGCAGGGGAGGCAATTATTAACAGGGCGCGAAGTTTCGTGGCCAGAGAATTACCGCTTGGGTCGCTCTTCGTATCTGAATTTTGTGGTGCCGATAATGACGACATCGCCGCTGTTGAGGAATCTTTCAGCGACTCTTTCCTGATTGACGTAAACGCCGTTCTTGCTGCCCCAGTCGACCAGTCTTGTCCGTCCATTGTCGGTGACTATGACGGCATGACGGCGGCTGATGTAGCGGACGTTCAACTGGATATCGTTGTTCGCAGTGCGCCCAATCGTAAGCCGATCTTTGAAGAGTGGAAAGCGCAAGTCCCGTCCGTCCGATTTGCCGATCAGGAGTTTCGCTACCCGCGGGGTTCGCGCCGGAAGATTGGGCTTTGCAGCGGCGTAGCCATCAATCTTGCTCAGCGGGTTGTCGCTGGCCGGCGCCGATTCGTCATGTTCGGCAGGGTTTGCCAACTCGCTCATTAGCGCGGCGATGGCTTTGTCTTTGGCGCGCATTTTTCGCTCGTATTCATCCGCTTCCTGCTGAGCCTTGCGTAGCTGGCGGGTAAGTTTCTGTGCGTTCTGCAGATTATTCTCTTCAATCTCACCTAATTTCGATTCAAGAGCCTGACGGAATCCCTGGTTGTCTATCAGGTCCGAAGCCAACTGTTCGTTCATGCCGTCCTTGCTGGAAATGGTTTCCTGAGCTGATCCAAGTTCGAAGCGAAGCTGGCGGATTTCTCTTGCGTAATCTTCCTCGAGCTGAGTGACGCGATTCTTGAGTTGTTGATTTTGTTGTTGTTCATCAGCAAGTTGCTCGGTCAGCGCATGCGATTCTGTCTGAGTGATCTCAAGCGACTGTTCGAGCCCCCGACGGCTGGAATGTTTCTTTGCATCGGCATAAGTCAGCGACTGGAGTTTGACGCGCAACGAGTCGGCGTACTTCTCGGTGCGTTCAGCCTGGTTAGCCAGGTCTCGCATTTCCTGTAAGTTGCTTGCGGCCAGTCCAGTCTGCTCTTCAAGTTGTGTACGGTAGTAGCGGATTTCCTGGGCTGCTTCCTCTTGTCGTCGCTCATTATTTGCCGATACCCGGGTAACAGACTTCGCAGATTCGGTAAGCGCATGCTGCAGAAAGTCGATCTCGTGCCGGCGATCCTGCAGTTCTTTCTTGCTGTTCGTATATTTTTGTTTAACCGCTTTGTATTCCTGACTGATATTGGTCGAGATTTCTTCTCTGACGCTAATTTCACGATCAAGTCCGTTGACTCTGGAGAGCAGTTGTTCGATTTCAAACTGCAGCTGTTCTATGTGTTCAGATTGGTTTTTAGATTGCTCTCCAGGCGTTGCCATAGAATCTACAGACGCATCCTGACCGGCAGCATGCTTGTCGACGTCGAATGTATTCTCGTCGACTTCCTGCTGCAAGATGTTCGTCTCGGCCAGGCGCTTTAGCGACGCAGGAATTTCAAAATCCGAAGTCGGGTCTTCGTCAACCGGAGAGACTAATCTATTGTTTTTATTGTTCTCATTAGCCATGCACGAATATTAGCACGCGCCTCCAAACAAAATCTGAAAGTGAGCAAAAACATTCGTGATTAGGTTAAATCGAAGTGTCAGTCACTCGCGACGGTGCGACCGTCAGCCCAACGTCTCAATAAGTCGATTTTTTCGGCCATCACTACAGCAAGCGGACGTGTTCTTTCTAATTCGGCGAGCAAATGTGTGGTCGACAGGGCGCTATTCTGCGCGTGTGCTGCATACAATGCGGATACGATGGCTTGTTCGATTTCGGCCCCGGAAAAACCTTCGCTTGCGGCGGCGATTTCGGCCAGATTGAAATTTTCGGCGGGCTGACCGCGAACCGCAAGATGGATCGAAAAAATTTGCGCGCGAATTTCGGCGACAGGAAGGTCGACGAAAAAGATTTCATCAAAACGCCCTTTGCGAATGAGTTCCGGCGGCAAGGTGCTGATATCATTTGCTGTTGCAACAACGAATACCTTGCTCGTTTTTTCCGCCATCCAGGTCAGGAAGCTTCCCAGCACTCGTTGTGAGGTTCCGGTTTCGCCGCCACGACCTGCCAGACCCTTTTCGATCTCGTCAATCCAAAGTACACAAGGTTCCATGACGTCTGTGGTGCGCAATGATTGTTTCAAATTCTTTTCGGTCTCGCCGTGATACTTGTTGTACAAATTTGCGAAGTCCAGCCGCAACAACGGCATACCAAATATTCCCGCGGTTGCTTTCGCAGCAAGACTTTTGCCGCAACCTTGCACACCGATAAGCAGGATTCCCTTTGGTGTATCCAGGTGGCCCGTGTCAGGCTTGTTCAGAAATGCTGGTCGCCGCAGTGTCAGCCATTCTTTCAGTTTGCGCAGACCACCGATATCAGCGAAACCGGCAGTGTCGTATTCAAAATTAAGAATTCCGCCTTTGTTCAGAAGTTCATACTTGGCTTGCATAACGACTGGAAGATCGCTCTTCGAAATCGCACCGTCGTGATAAATCGCATTTCTTGCCAGCTGTTCAGTATCACGATCTGTGAGACCAGCGAGATTCTGAATCAGAAGCCGGTACGCCTTCGGATCAAATTCGACGGGTGACCCCGGGTGCTCGGTAGAATACTGGGCCGCAACGCGCTTGATGATTTGCTTGCGTTCGTCTTCGGTAGGCAAAGCCATGTCGAATCGTGCACAAAAACTTTCAAGTTCATTTGGCATCTCAACTTTGTGGCTAATTATCACCAGTTGCCTGGACACACTCTTGAAGTTGATGCAAATGTCTTTCATCAGTCGCACATTGACCGGGTCAGTCAGATAGGGATGAAAATCCAGCAACACATAGATGCCCGGTTTGGTCACTGCCCGAATATGTTTCAGCGCTTCAGTCGGTTCTGAATTGTGCAGCTGCGGTTCAAGTTCAATGTCGAGACGCTGAATGCCGTCGGTGACGGTCCAACGGAAAAGCGGTAGGTATCCATCGCGCGCCCGGGTCAGGGCAATCGTCTTGAGCAGATCCAGCATGCGGGTTTCGTCACGAGTCTCTATGACGACGATAGGCATGCGTGATCGCAGAATCAGTTCAAGGTCACGCTGTCTGTCCATTCCCGTTTGGAATCCTTCCGCCAAGTTATCAGAATTCGCATCCCGGCAAATTGTCCGGGATCAGCACCTTTGATTCAGATTCGAGGTATTCGTTAGAAATTGCCATCAGGCTATGTATCGTAATGTCATTCTCACTGGCTGCCAGTGCGCGGATCACATCGTCAAGACTGGCTGCATTACTGCTGCGAGTTCTGATTTCCTCATCAAGCGCAGAAAAAACAGTCACCGCACGTGCGGTAGCAGCGCCTGTCGAATTCTCATCACACAGGAGCGCGCTTTCCTCGCCCCATTCTGCAATCTTGCGAAGGCTTGCCGCATATCTGGTATCGCTGATAGTTCCGCTTCTTTGCAGAATCGTAAGCCCGTAGTACTCGGCGAGCCCCTCAACAATCCAGTCCGCGCCGGATCCCGCACCACGGCCAAGTGCGACGTGAATGATTTCGTGTAGCAGGGTGCTGGTGCCGTTTTCGCTAAGCAATGGGCGGTCAGCGTGAATAAACAGCGAACGTGGTCCCGAAAGGCCCCCTCGCCACATTGGGTCCGCTGCCCCAACAATGGTCAGTCGACCGGGAAAGTCATCAAAAACATGCACGACCTCGGGTATCGTCCAGCGCAGCAATGCCAGGATATCCATCCTTCGAAGTCCGTGACCCACAGGGGCAGCAACATTTACTCTGACGTCCGCAATTTTCTCGTGACGTACACCGATATTGCCGAGAACCATCCAGCCTGCCGGGCGATCAAAGCGGCGATCCGCATTTTTGATCTTATAGCTGTCGTTTCGACCGAAATATTCCGTGACTGATGACCAACCTCGTGGCAGTTTGAATGCAAGCGTCGTTTCGCTGCTGGCGTCTCGCAGTGTCCGCGTCGATGCTTGCGGAATAATGTCCTCAGCGCGGAATATCGCCCAGTCAGGTGTCATGTATGCATCAAATGAGCGCGTATTGCGCTGATGATTGATGTTTGCGTACCAGCGCAACGTACCGCCGGATTCAGGTGGATGCCATAACAGTCGGCCGCCTTCGTGCAGGACATTTCCGTCACCGGTCGCACCACTAATTTGCGTTGCAGGCGCCCGCATGTTTATTTCCCGCAGCAAATTTTCGTCTTGCCGCAGAGTTAGTTCCACCAGCATGCGGTCACCGATTGGATCCGGAGTGACCACGTAGTCAAGATGGTAAATCCTTTCCGCTACTTGTCCGTCTGCAGCTGCCTGGGCCAACTGTATTTGTGCTGACGCTGGCGCACTTTCTGCGCCACTGCAGAATGCGCCGGCCAGAAACAACAGGAGCAAATTCGAGCAGACTGATGCGCTCAAACGCGGTCGATCACGTCGTGTACGCAAACCTGGGATGCAGTTCATTTCCGATTCAGTCTCCAAGCGGTATTTTCGAGGGAATTGTCGACCACAGAGCTGCATATGTCATCTCCACCCGTAAAATTCTCTGCCACTGCCGGGATTCTGCTGGCAATATCGGTGTTGGGCCTGACGGGCTGCGGTCACGCTGTGGTTCGGCAGGTGCCGGACTCCGCTATCGCCACAGGCAGTGCTGAGCCTGTAGTTCAGCCCGACGTTCGGCCACAACGCCGCACCGCCGGGCAAAATGCGGCAACGATTGCCGTGCGCCAGATCGGCGTTCCTTACCGCTACGGGGGCGCGACGAGCCAGGGATTTGACTGCAGTGGCCTGGCGCAATTTGCGTACGCTCATGCAGGAATGCCAATTCCACGTACGACCGCGCAGCAATGGCAGCAATTGTCACCTGTTTCCAAAGACAGGCTGCAGGTCGGAGATATTCTGTTTTTCAGAATCGAAGGCAGGATTGCACATGTTGGTTTATACCTCGGCAAAGATCGTTTTGTTCATGCGCCATCAAGCGGACGTGAAGTCAGCATCGCGCAGCTCGATTCGGCGTTTTACAGTAAAGCATTTGTCCGCGGCGGCCGTCCCTGACAATGCCCCCGGGAAGTCTTTACTTGCGGAGTATTTACGGCAATTAGTCTCTGCGCGGGCGAATGCCGCTGAAATTTATGACTGCCAGAGAGTATCTAGACCGTCTCGTCCGAAACGATAAACAATTTCAGCTGATCTGCCAGCCCCTTACATGCTTTCGATTGCGTGCGGGCGATCAGTGGAATTGGCACGACAATGGCTGGCAGAAACGAGGTGCCACTGAAATCGGCGCTTATGGTGCCGGCGTCTTCAAGGCCCTCAAGATCCCAGACCGTTGCTTCATAGTTGGCATCCTTTTGCCACCAGGCAAAGCCGAAGCAGCCGCCGCCGCCGGGGCCCGCCGCGCAGGACATGCTGCCGCCGCCGGCAACTTTGTCTGTGTCACCGTCAAGCCATACGACGTAGCGCACGCCTTTTTCCTTAATTTTTGCCGCGACTTTTGGGCGTGACATCAATGCCGGCAAATTCTTGGTGTCAGCCGGCGCTGTCCTTGGTTCAAACCACGGGAACAATGAATCGACAAATTCGGTGTATGGAATGACTCGCAGGCCTGAAGAGCCGCGCCCAATCGAATCGCCGACGCAGGATATGAAACTTGCCTCTGTTTCGTTACCGAGATGATAGCTCTTGGCCATAATCACGATGCCTTCGCCTTCGGCAATGCCGGTCGCACTTTCACGGATATTTTCTACGCGCGAAGTGATGCAGGCGCCCAGCGTCATGCTCAGCAGGGGCACCAACAACAACCGCTGTCGAGTCAATTTATAAACCGGAATCATCCGTGGAACCCCTGGCGGCTGTGAATTGCATATTTGGATTCTCATTCACTGGAAGCGTTGCTGGCGGGGGCAATTCTTCAGGTGCACGTGCGGCGCTTAGTTTGCTGATGCCGGTTGCTTTATCCATTTGCAGGATAATCAGCGCAGCGGCATCGCGCATCGCGAGCACCGCCGCTCGACGAAGCGCGGCGTCGCCGCCAAAAGTCGATGTCTGGCTCTTGCCGTAAGCGGCAATCGGCCAATTGGCAATTTGCACGCCTTCATCGTCAAATATTTTTATGCGGTATCGGATCCAGACCGCAAACTCGTCGGTCTGACTTTGATTGGGTACGGAAAACTCAAACGCGTCAATGCTTGGTTCTATCAGCGCATCGACTGGCAGATCGCGAACATCAGTGTCCTGATCAATGACGCTAAAATCGGTGAACATTGATCCAAACAATTGCGTAAAAAGCAGTCTGTTGGCCTGACCAAGGTCGATGATCCACTTTTCTTTTCCGATGACCTGTTCTTCGTGGACAAAACTATCGAAGACTTCCGGATAGCGCGCCACGACCGTAATTGGCAAC
>JBLHLN010000056.1:0-10370 GCA_047620565.1 Woeseiaceae bacterium | reverse complement strand
GGGCCGGTTATGGAACAGACCGGGTTTGTCGTTATATGGTTTGTCGCCGTTTCCTGATAGTTGTGGCGCTGACCTTGGGCTGACAGCGGCAATGCAGTTGGAGACGCAAATCATGGCCGTAAAAAAGCTGCGCGCCGGTGACAGGGTTGGCTATGGCGGTACATGGCAGGCGAGCGAGGACACGATGATTGCCTTGATCGCTACTGGCTACGGGGATGGCTATAGTCGCAGTATTCCGAACGGCACACCCGCAGTCGTTAATGATCGGCGCGTGCCAATTGTTGGACGTGTGTCGATGGACGTAAGTGCAGTCGACCTTGGCACGTCCGCGACTGATCAGCTCGGAGACACAGTAATCCTGTGGGGTGATGATTTACCGGTTGAAGAAATCGCCCGGCATGCAGGCACTATTCCATACACGTTGGTGAGTGGCTTGACAGATAGGGTTGAAAGGATATTCGAGTAGGTTTGAGAATTCGCGGCTAAAGCCGCTCCCACAGTGCTAGTTGATGCGTCGTGGGAGCGGCTTTAGCCGCGAATTCCCAAAGCTTCTTCGATTTTTGATTTGCTAGCTTGAGAAGAAGCCCATCTTCACACCGGCCAACTGCAGCACATCATTGTCTGTCAACTTGCGTGCCTGGGCACCGATCGGTTGACCGTTGACCAACGGGTAATCGCCTTCTTCGCCGCTTTCGACGTGCACGACATAGTAGCCCTCAGCACGCCGTGTTATGGCGGCGACCTGCACGCCTGGACGCCCAAGCGTCGTTAGCGCTTTAGTTAACTCAAGTTCACGTCCAGCGAACGCGCCACTCAGGACCTGTAGTTTTGCCAACGGCAATGCATTCGGTGCGTTGCGTAGATCAACACCGGCTGAAGTTTCTGTGTGTGCAGCGGGTTCGCGCGCCGGTGCCGGTGCCGGTGCTGGTCTTGCCTCAGGCACCATTTCACGCTCCGGTACCTTTTCCTCTGCCGCAGCGGGAGCCGCTTTTTCTGCGGGCATATCGACTTTAACGTCTACCCGTTCATTAACCTGTGGTGGTGCTTTTGCTTCCGCTACTGCCGCCGCCTCGGCCGCTTTTTCGGCAGCTGCCAGTTGCTCGGCATTTTGCTGACCCGCCGGAATGACCATGGTTTTTTCAAACTCGTCCTGCTCAGCCTCATTTGTTTGCTGATCAGAAAAACGTAGCTGGTGATGGCCTATAGTGATGACATCGCCATGTTGCAACGCATGTTTCTTGATGAGTTTGCCGTTGACGTAAGTACCGTTGGTACTATTCAGGTCCTCAAGAAACGAGTCGTTGAGAATATTGATGATCAGGGAATGATGGCCACTGACAGCGGGGTTGTCGATGCGAACATCGTTGTCAGGGAGGCGTCCAATGGTGTAGCGCTCTTTGGACATGTTGTATTCAGCCAGAACCTGACTGTCCAGACTCAGGATTAAACGTGCCATATCAGTTTTATCGCTCTTGTT
This sequence comes from Woeseiaceae bacterium, assembly GCA_047620565.1. Classification (GTDB taxonomy): domain Bacteria; phylum Pseudomonadota; class Gammaproteobacteria; order Steroidobacterales; family Woeseiaceae; genus SZUA-117. Next base: position 8,893 of record JBLHLN010000056.1, on the reverse strand, counting down.
AAGACTGTCTACGTCGCAAAGCGTCTACCCTGACCCTTTGCCTCCCTAGGACCGGAACAAATTCGTGATTCTGGCCAGCAGACTCTTCTTCGCCTCAAATGGTTCGAGAACCTGAGCCAGCTGTACGGATATGTTGTCCCGCCCGCCATGATCGTTGGCAAGCTTCACCAACTGTTGACCAACCACATCAAGGCTAGCATTAAAAGTGCTGATAGTTAAGTGAATATCTTCATCTTCGACCATGTCTGGCAGGCCATCGGAGCACAGCAGGTAGATGTCGTCCGGCAAGACATCGTATTCCTGCACCTCAACCTCCACGGTTGGCTCCACACCCAACGCGCGCGTGACATAGTTTCGATTGGTGGATCTCTGCGCCTCTTCTTCCGAATAAAATCCCCGGTCAACCAGTTCCTGGAGGAGGCTGTGGTCCAGCGTCAGTTGTTCAAATTTCTCATTGCGAAGTCGATATGCGCGGGAATCACCGACGTGCGCGATTGATACCTTGTTGTCGTAAAACATTGCCGCTACCAGCGTCGTACCCATGCCTTCGCAATTCGTCTGACTCTGAGCAGTCTGGAAAATAATCTTGTTCGCCCTTGAAATGGAGTCCCTCAGTACGATCGACTGGCGCATCATTCCCGTAGTCGGGTCCAGGTCGTTGCGTTCTTCCCGCGTCGCACCCTCAACGGCCATCTCGGATATGGTCTGCACAGCGATCCCGCTGGCAACTTCGCCCGCGTTGTAACCGCCCATACCATCCGCGAGTACAACGAGTCCCATATCGTCGATTGTACCAATGGCATCTTCGTTGTGATCCCGAACCTTACCGGTATCGGTGATCTCAGCGAACTCTATTTTTCCACGTAAACTCATATTATTTTTACATCACCATTCGGTTCAGGCCGCATATTTAGCGCAATTTCTCAGTGCTATCGCCATTTCGGCACCATTTGCAAATCGGTCTTCCGGTTTTTTCGCCAGCGCTTTGAAAAGCACTGCGTCAACACTCGGCGGTACACCAGGTCGGCGGTTAGATACCGGCGCCGGGTTTTCCGTGGTGATTTTAGTCATGAGCACAGCGATATTCGATGCCTTGAATGGCACCTCTCCAACCAGTAGCTCATATAGCGTAACACCAAGAGAGAATAAGTCCGAGTGACCCGTGAGAGTATCGGCGTTGAGTTGTTCCGGGGACATGTACATCGGTGTGCCAAGCACGATTCCGGTCTTTGTACGGTTGTTGTCAGTCAATCGAGCTACACCGAAGTCAGATATTTTCAGGACGTCCTCACGCAGGCTGTAAAGAATATTTGCCGGTTTGATATCCCGATGAATGACGCCTTGATTGTGTGCGTAATCCAGAGCTTCGGCAGTTCTCGCACAAAGCTCAAGCGCTTTGTTGGGTGCCAGTAGTCTCTTCGGATTCGTAAATTCAATCAATGAGATGCCCTGCAGGTATTCCATTGCGATGTACGCGAGGTGTTTGTCTTCGCCGCAGTCAAATACAGTGATAATGTTTGGATGAGTCAGGCGACCGGCCGATTCAGCCTCACGGAAGAATCGCAGCCTCGCCTCTTCAAGTTCCTCGTCCTCAAATTCTTTTTCGATTGGAATTACTTTCAGGGCGACCGCGCGGTTGATGCGTGGGTCCTTGGCGAGGTATACCGCACCCATAGCGCCCTTGCCGACCTTCTTCTCGATTACATATCGACCCAGCCGTTGTGGCGTACCGCTTGTGGCGCCCATTGCAAACTTGTTTGATGCTTGCGGTGCACCCTGCGTGCGTTTCATCCAGTCAATGACTGCTTCGGCGCGCTCCGGTTTCGCCTGTTCCTCAAATGCCAGCGACAACTTGTACATGACCGTCGCAAGCGGCTCGTCGGGTTCACAGCTACGAAACTCTGCAAACGCCGGTTCCAATCTGCCTGCGGCCAGAAAATCACGGCCACGCTGAAGTGCTTCACCAGATACCTTCCGCACGGTGCCAACCAGCCACCAACTCAGGATACTCGCACCAAGGAAAATTATTAGCGCTCGTCCGACGTCCAAACGTACCCGGGCGATTAACAGGAATAGCGCATCGATGACGACGAGCGCAAGGATGATGATGGTCGCAAGAAGCACGACTTCGCGTCGACTTCTATCCGGCAAAAACAGGACAGCGATAACTGCCAGTAATACAGGCGTCAGCCACTCAAGTGCACGCACCCATGTTGGAGCGACAATGGTCTTGCCCTGTTCTACGTTTGCCAGCAAAGCGGCAGTAATCTCTGAGGGCGTAACAAATTGGCCGGATGGAAGAACTGCAACTGCTGCGACAAGTGGTGGGGCTGCATCCAGGAAAACGGTTTTCCCCTCAAGGTCTGCGTCGTCAACCCGTCCGCTGCGAATATCGTCCGGATCCAGTCGATCAACTGCTGCGTAATTCGAAAGGAATATTTCCAGGTCCGCAGTCGATACCCTGGGGTCTGCGGCGTAGTCGTGTGAGTGAAGCGCAACCGCGAGCGGCAGCGATGGCGACATGATGCCGCCCTGTAAGTGCCAAAGCCGTGACTGGCGCAGTACGGCGTCGCTGTCCGGTTGCAAAATAAGGATGCCGGTCTTTGTGGCAACATCTGCAAAACGATGACTTTCAGGCACAAATACCGGCACGCCGGCGGACAACGTCGCGGCCCAGCCAGGCAATTCCATTGCATCATCGATGGTGGGCGGGTCGGCAATTATGATGCGGTCAATATTTTTGGTTTGCAGAGTCGTCAAAACCCTGCCAAATTCATCTATCAGCTCCTGCTGAGACTTCTTGGCCGGGTTGATGCTGACTATTACGCTGTCCTCGAGGGAGGTATTTCTGACGTGGCTCGCAAACTGGTCAAACAGAAATCGATCAGCCGCAATGAACCATTGCGTCGCCGGGCCAAAAACGAGGACCAGTAAAACGCTCACAAAGCTGAGGACGACCAGGCGATCGCGATGTTCTTTTCGTTGTTTGCTCAAGTCAGTACTTCTCTACATAACGTGGCGAGTATAGGAAATAGCAAGGGATTTTAATGAGATACGGTTAGCAGTTTTGCTGTCATGATGGTGCTGTATGCGGTGCTATGATTGGGATTCTGCTACCGCATAGGTCCATTTCGACCTGAAATCTCACAAATTTTCGGTTTGCACTAATTAATTCGAAATAAATTGGAATTCTGCATGGCGCGAGCGAAAACGGCGTATGTCTGCACAGATTGCGGTGCGCACTCAGTTAAATGGCAAGGTCAATGCCCCGATTGTGGTGCCTGGAACTCGCTCGGGCAGACTATAGTCGCGTCTTCCGGCGCCGAGCGGGCTGCCGGCCCCGAACCGGTGTCCCTTGATGCCCTAATGGAGGAAACCGAGGAGAGGTATCCAACCGGATTCAGCGAATTTGATCGTGTTTTGGGGGGAGGACTGGTTCCCGGCTCAGTCGTTCTGCTCGGTGGAGACCCCGGTGTCGGAAAATCGACCTTATTGCAGCAGGTTGCGGCGCAGCTGCCGGAAGCATTGGCGACCTGCTACGCAACTGGCGAAGAATCACTGCGCCAGGTCGCCCATCGGTCGCACCGGCTTGGCGCTCGCAGTGCCGCAATGCGATTGTTATCGGATACGTCTCTCGACAACATACTGCAGCAGACCGATGCTGGTTCATGCAAAGTCCTGATAATCGATTCTATTCAGACCATGGCGACTAGTGATGTTGTATCCGCAGCGGGATCCGTTACACAGTTGCGGGAGTGTGTCAGTCGCATCGTGCAGTTCGCCAAACAAAAGGAAGTGGCTGTTTTTATTATTGGTCACGTCACCAAGGAAGGCGCCATTGCCGGACCACGCGTTGTCGAGCATATGGTCGACACCGTCCTGTATTTCGAGAGCGATCCCGCGAGTCGTTATTCGATAGTTCGCGCCGTCAAGAATCGCTTCGGCGCAAGTAATGAGATGGGTGTTTTCGCGATGAATGAAAACGGATTTCGCGAAGTCACCAATCCATCCGCAATTTTTCTGTCTCGGGGAGATGCGGTTGCTTCGGGCAGCATCGTATCTGTGGCCTGGGAGGGCAGCCGGCCGCTCCTGGTTGAAATCCAGGCGCTCGTTGCGGACGCAATCGGCAATCACCCGAAACGCCTGGCGCAGGGGGTAGACCAGAATCGCCTTGCCCTGCTGGTTGCAGTTTTGCAGAGACATGGCGGTATTGCGCTTGCGTCGGAAGATGTATTCATAAACGTCGTCGGAGGACTACGAATTGGTGAGACATCTGCAGATTTGCCGACGGTCCTTGCAATAGTTTCCAGTTTTCGGGATCGAGCCTGCCGGCAGAAAATGATCAGTTTTGGTGAAATCGGCCTGGCCGGTGAAGTTCGGCCTGTGCGTTTTGGCGCCGAAAGAATAGCGGAAGCAGCAAAACAAGGATTCGAAATCGCAATTGTCCCGCTCGGAAATGTGCCGCGCCGAAAAATTTCGGGCATCGATATTGTTGGCGTGCGTACGCTGGCTGAAGGCTTGAACGAAGGGCTCAACTGAGTCGCTGGATGACTATCCTTTCTCGTTTGAGGGGATTTTCTCAGCCGGATATATTCGTGCGAGCTGCACGCGGTTTTCTTTGGTCTCGATAATTTCCATCGGGTAGCCGGCTATCTTCAGACAGGTTCCTGATTCCGGGATGGTTTCCAGGAATTCGAGAATCAATCCATTGAGTGTTTTTGGTCCTTGTGTTGGCAAGTCCCACTGCAGAACGCGATTCATTTCCCGAATGTTGGCTGTGCCGTTAACGAGAAATGCCTTGTCCCCGTCGCGAACTATTTCGTCATCGTCGTCGGCGGGGTCTGTCGTAAACTCGCCGACAATTTCCTCGAGAATATCTTCAAGGGTGACGATGCCCTGGATATCGCCATACTCGTCGACGACCAGCGCGAATCGTTGTCGTCCTTTCTGAAATTGCACGAGTTGCGTGCTGAGAGGTGTCCCCTCGGGGACGAAATACGGCTCAACCAATAACTCCTGCAATTCACTCTTTACCAGTTCCTTGTGGCTGAACACGTTTGCCAGCCGGCGTAAGTGCAGAATTCCGAGAACGTTGTCGATGGTATCCCGGAAAACCGGAAGCCGTGTGTGTTCGCTGTTTCGTATGACATCAGCGATCTCATCGATGGGATCGTCCAGGTCGATGCCAATAATTTCCTTGTGCGGCACCATGACGTCGTCAACGGTGACTTTTTCAAGATCGAGAATGCTGACCAGCATTTGCCGGTATTTGCCGGATATACGCGCGCCCGCTTCGTATACGACAGTGCGTAATTCCTCCCGGCTTAATGCATACCCGTCAGAATCACTCTTGCGCAGTCCACACAGGAACAGCACACCGTTTGCCATCATATTGGTCAGCCAGACCAACGGGTACAAAACTTTGAGCAATACGAAGTACACGTAGGCCGCCGGAAATGCAACGCGTTCCGGATGCAGTGCAGCGAGCGTCTTGGGGGCAGTCTCCGCAAAAATCAGAACGACGAGCGTTAGCGCCGCAGTACCAATCGCGAAGCCAAGCTCGCCGCCAATTTGTACCGAGACAACGCCTACAAGCGCAGAAGCAGAAATATTTACGGCATTGTTGCCAAGCAGGATGAGTCCGATTAGTCGATCGGGTCGCTGCAATAGTGTCTCAGCGATCCTGGCGCCGCGGTGACCGGCACGCACCTTATGGCGCAGTTTGTACCGATTCAGGCTCATCAATGCGGTCTCCGTGCCGGAAAAGAACGCGGAAAGGACAAGCAGGAATACAAGCAGACTAATCAGGCCCGCTAGCGGAATGTCGTCGCCCAAAGGATGGGCACTCCCTAATTAAGAGAACACACCCCGCAGTTCATCAGGAGCCGTCCGGTCTGTCAAGAATTCAACTCCAGCTTCGGCCAAGAACTTGCTCCAGAACATAGCGGCTGCCGAAGTAGGCGAGGCATAGAATCAGGAAGCCCCAAAGGTACAAATAGACTGCCCGTTTTCCGCGCCAGCCGGCAAATTGTCTGCCGCCGAGGAGAACGCCGAACAATACCAGCGCCAAAATGGACAATGCTGTCTTGTGTACGAGGTGTTGAGCAAACAAGTTGTCGACAAATGCGAATCCTGAAAACACCGCAAGTAATAAACCGAGAAAGCCCGCACTGGTGATACCAAACAATAGTTCTTCGCTGGTCTCGAGCGGCGCAAAAAGCTGGTTTGCAGCGCTGAGTTTTCCGGCCTGCAAGCGTTTTTCCTGGACGAGTGCAAACAAAGCCACAATCGCGCCGACGGAGAGCAATCCGTAGGCAAACAGCGAGATCAGGACATGCGCCTTTAATTGCCAGCCTATTGAATCAGCGGCCGCGCCGGCTAATGGCTGTAAATCTGTGAAAGCGCCTGCGAGCGCCGCCAGTATGAAGAGTCCGCCAGACAGTCCACGCAACCTGGGTTCGAGTGCCCCCAGTATTCCAATCAGCGCCAGTTGCAGGCCTATGAATGACGCTGCGTTGCCCATAGAGAGGGACAGTCCCTGCGGCATAATTATGTATTGCCAGAGCGTCGTGCTATGCCAGGCAAGCCCCGTGATCGCGCAGACCGAAGCCAGAATCAGGAGTGTCCGGGCGCGTGCGGCCTCGCCGGGCAATCGACTGAAAGCCAGAGCGGCGCCGGCAATTATGTATAAGAAAAAAATTGTGATTTGAAACACAGACACCCGACTGGAAAACCCCTTATTTTGCTCCTTGAATCATCCCATATGGTGCAGTTCAATAGAACCCTGGTTCGGAACTGCATTCTGAGGCCAAAAAGCAATGCGTATCAGAATTCTTGGCTGCAGTGGCGGAATCGGCGCCGGTTCCCGCACATCTGCAATGCTCGTCGATGACGATGTTCTGCTCGATGCCGGTACCGGTATCGGCGACCTCGCTATCGATGATTTGCATTCTATTCGCCACGTATTTCTGACGCACGCACATCTTGATCACATAGCCGGCTTGCCAATGCTGATTGACAGTAATTTCGAAGAAGATTTCGAGGTGCCGGTGACTGTCTACGCTCGAGAGGAAACCCTGAAGGCGATTCAGGATCACTTGTTTAACGATGTGATCTGGCCGGACTTTGCAAAATTGCCTTGCGCGGACAATGCGATGCTGCAATACGTCGTTTGCAACCCCGGGGATACCATCACAATAGGCCATCGGGAATTTCACGCGGTCGACGTCAGTCACAGCGTTCCATCTCTTGGCTACACGGTGAAGAACTCGGGCGGCGCCTTTGCGATTAGCGGTGACACAAAAACAAATGAGACGCTGTGGCCGGTGCTGAACGCTTGTGATGATCTGAAAGTCCTGGTGATTGAGGTTTCCTTTCCGGATGAGCAGGAAAAGTTGGCAACGACCGCTGGCCATTACTGCCCAAGCACTATGTGCAAAGATCTTGAGTTGCTTGATCACGAGCCTGAAATCTGGCTGACCGGCATGAAGCCGGGAGAAGAAGAGCGAATACTGGGACAGGTGATCGCCGCCGTGCCAGGCAAGAATATTCGCATGCTGTCCAGGGGCACCGTAATTACTGTCTAATTTGTTCGGTCAAGGCGGGTCATTCGCGCTAGTATTCGCGCTGGAATTCGCGCAGTTTCTCAGGCCCACACTTCCATGTTTGAAAATCTCTCGGATCGCCTTACTCAGGCGGCGCGCAATCTCACTGGCAAGGGCCGGTTAACCGAAGCCAACATCAAGGACACGCTTCGCCAGGTCCGTCTGGCGCTGTTGGAAGCCGATGTGGCCTTGCCAGTCGTCAAATCGTTTATCGATGGTATTCGTGAACGAGCGCTTGGCGAGGAAGTTGGCAAGAGCCTGTCTCCAGGACAGGCGCTGGTCAAAATAATTCACAGTGAGCTCGTGACCATACTCGGTAGCGACACAGTGCCGCTCGATCTAAGGGCACAACCCCCGGTTGTGATTTTTCTTGCAGGGCTGCAGGGCGCCGGCAAGACAACGACGGCTGCCAAACTGGCGCTGCGTCTTGGTCAAAAAGAGCGGAAAAAGGTAATGCTAGTCAGCGTTGACGTGCACCGGCCGGCAGCGATACTGCAATTGCAAAAACTTGCGGCAGAAGTTGACGCGAGCCATTGCGACAGCAAAGCCAGCGAAAAACCTGCGGACATCATCGACAGGGCATTGGACGAAAGCCGGCGCCAACATATGGATGTACTGATCGTAGATACAGCCGGGCGGCTGCATGTCGATGAGGAAATGATGGCTGAAGCTGTCCTGTCTCATAAGCACGCGTCACCGCATGAAACTCTGTTCGTCGTCGACAGCATGGCCGGTCAGGATGCTGTCAATTCCGCGAAAGCATTCGGCGAAGCGTTGCCCCTAACCGGTGTGATTCTTACCAAAGCCGATGGTGATGCCAAGGGCGGCGCCGCACTGTCCGTTCGTCAGGTCACCGGCAAGCCGATCCGCTTTATCGGTGTTGGTGAAAAAATTGATGCCCTGGAGGTCTTTCATCCGCAAAGGATGGCGTCACGAATTCTCGGCATGGGCGACGTCCTTACACTTGTAGAAGAGATCGAGGACAAGGTCAGCAAGGACACGGCGGAAAAGCTGGCGAACAAACTCAAAAAAGGCCGCGCTTTTGATCTGGCGGATCTCAGGGATCAGCTCGAGCAGATGAAAAATATGGGTGGCATGGCGGGCATGCTCGAGAAGCTGCCCATGCCGGGTGGCGTCAATCCGGCGGCCCTCAAAGATGCCGCCAACGAGAAGCAGTTCGGCCAGCAAATCGCGATAATCAATTCAATGACGCCGCAAGAACGACGCTTTCCAAAAATCATCAACGGATCGCGAAAGAAACGCATTGCGCGCGGCGCCGGGATGCAAAT
>JBLHLN010000055.1:0-10485 GCA_047620565.1 Woeseiaceae bacterium | reverse complement strand
CCGGTGCATGAGACTGTGGCCCGCAGGGATGCGGGCCTCAAGCCTACAGGGACGTACTTGCGGCGGGTCGCATGGACCGGACTGGCGACCCGTGTCCGGGTTGTCGTGATTGCTTGCTGGGTAAAAAAATATAGAATTCGCGGCTAAAGCCGCTCCCACAAAGCCGCTCCCACGAAACAGGGGTGGCTCCCACAAACATGGGTGGCTCCCACAAAGCCGCTCCCGCCAGAGTGGATAGCCAACACAAAGCCGCTCCCACGACGCTGCCACAACTGCAGGCGACTACTCTTCTACGGTCATTCGGACGACTTTGCGCCAGCCTTTTGGCAGCATGCTGCCGCGCAGTGCTCTTTCGCCATAGTAATGATCGAGATCGTCCCACTTCAGTGTCATCGTACGGGTGCCTGTATGCACCTGCAGGTTGCCGTCTTCCGGCACCACCGCCATCGCAACGAGTTTCTCGTCACCATCCTTGTATTTTTTGCCCGGTATATTGATGAGTTTGTTGCCTTTGCCCTTTGCCAGCTCCGGCAGGTCGTCCATTTCAAAGCACAACAGGCGCCCTATCGACGACACTGCCGCGATCAGGCATTCGGCCGAGCGCGGTACCGGTGCAGGGACTACGGCCTTGCCGCCAGCCGGCACACGAAGAATTGATTTACCGGCCTTGTTACGCGAGACCAGGTCTTCAAGGGTAGCAATGAAGCCATAGCCAGCATCGCTGGCAAGTAACCAGCGATCGTCTACCTCGCCGATGAGGGTGCCGCAGAATTCGGACCCGTCAGGCGGCTTGAAACGTCCTGACAGCGGATCTCCCTGCCCCCTGGCAGACGGCAGTGACTGTGCTATTACGCTGTATACGCGCCCGGTGCTGTCAATAAACATGGCCAGTTGATTGCTTCTGCCACAGGCAGCGGCGAGGAAGCCATCACCGGATTTGTAGCTCAGCGCAAATGGGTCTATCTCGTGACCTTTCGCCGCTCTCGCCCAGCCACGCTGCGACAGCACGACCGTCACAGGTTCGCTGGCAACCAGTTGCGACTCGTCCAGAGCCTGCGCTGCGTCTTTCTCCACAATGATGGTACGTCTTTCGTCACCATAGCTTTCGGTATCTTCCAGAATTTCGCTCTTGATCAGGGTTTTCAGCCGCGAGGCGCTCTTGAGCGTCGCGTCGAGATCGTCCCGCTCCTCGTTGAGCTCCTTCTGCTCACCCTTGATTTTGAATTCTTCAAGTTTCGCGAGGTTGCGCAGCCGCAAATTCAGGATCGCCTCAGCCTGAATATCGGACAATCTGAATTTCTTCATCAGAACCGGTTTCGGTTCATCTTCCTGGCGAATAATCTTTATGACGGCGTCGATGCTCAAATAGGCAATCAGCAAGCCATCGAGAATGTGGAGGCGGTCAAGAACGATTTGTAAACGGTGTTTCAAACGTCGTCTGACGGTGTCTTTGCGGAACTTCAGCCACTCGGTGAGCAGCCCGAGCAGGTTGAATGTGCGTGGCAGGCCGTCAAGCGCAATGATATTCATGTTGACGCGTACCGTTCTTTCCAGCGATGTGGTCGAGAACAGGTGCGACATCAGTTCCGCGACGTCAACTTTGTTCGACTTGGGCGTGATGACCAGGCGAATCGGGTCTTCGTGATCTGATTCATCCCGCAAGTCTTCGACCAGCGGCAACTTCTTATTGCGCATTTGTGTCGCAATCTGTTCAAGTATCTTGCTGCCGGATATCTGGTAGGGCAGTGAACTGATGACGATGTCGCCATTTTCCTGTTTGTAGGATGCGCGCAAGCGCAGCGTGCCATTGCCGGTTGCATATATTTGCTTTATGTCCGCACGTGGCGATACGAGCTCGCCGCCAGTCGGAAAATCCGGCCCTTTGATGTGCTTCATCATGTGCGCGACTGTCGCTTTCGGATTGTCTATCAGGTGCACCAGCGCACTCGCGACCTCACGCAAATTGTGTGGTGGCACATCAGTCGACAGGCCGACTGCGATGCCGGTGGTTCCGTTCAGCAGCAGGTTTGGCAGCCGCGCCGGCAGGACGATCGGCTCATCCATGGTGCCGTCAAAATTTGGCGCCCAGTCAACAGTGCCCAGACCTAACTCCTGCAACAGCGAGCGCGCGTAGGGGCGCAGCCGCGATTCGGTATAACGCATGGCCGCAAACGATTTCGGATCGTCCGTGGATCCCCAGTTGCCCTGCCCGTCTACGATTGCGTAGCGGTAGGAAAACTCCTGCGCCATGAGCACCATCGCCTCGTAGCAGGCAGAGTCGCCATGCGGATGAAACTTGCCAATGACGTCACCCACTGTTCGCGCCGACTTCTTGTGTTTCTGGCCTGCTGACAGACCCAGTTCACTCATCGCATAAATAATGCGTCGCTGTACCGGCTTAAGACCATCGCCAATCTGTGGCAGAGCACGATCAAGAATGACGTACATCGAATAATCGAGGTAGGCCTTTTCGGTGTATTCCCTGAGTGCAAGTTGCTCAACGCCCTCAAGATTCAACTGGTTTTGCATGGTGCCTCCGCGCCCCGTCAGGTTTCTGCGAGGTTGCCTTTCTCTTCAAGCCATTTGCGGCGATCGCCTGAGCGCTTTTTCGCCAGTAACATGTCCATCAACTGATCCGTCTTGTCTTTCGCACTTACCGTTAGCTGTACCAGGCGGCGAGTATCACGATTCATGGTGGTTTCCCGAAGTTGTGGCGGACTCATTTCGCCTAGTCCCTTGAACCTTGTGATACTGACTTTGCCTTTTATCTTTTCCGCCTCGATGCGATCGATGATGCCCTGGCGTTCGCCGTCGTCCAGCGCATAGAACACCTGCTTGCCGACATCAATGCGATAAAGCGGCGGCATTGCCACGTACACATGCCCCGCCAAAACAAGCTCGCGAAAGTGACGCAGGAACAGCGCGCAGATCAGGGTCGCGATATGCAGGCCGTCCGAATCCGCGTCGGCAAGAATACAAATCTTGTGGTAGCGCAGGTTGGCAATGTCCGCATTGGCCGGATCGACGCCGATTGCCACGCTGATGTCATGAACTTCTTGCGAGCCCAGAATCTCACTGGTCTCCACTTCCCAGGTGTTCAGAATCTTTCCACGTAGCGGCATGATGGCCTGAGTGTTTCGGTCCCGCGCCTGCTTCGCTGAGCCGCCCGCAGAATCACCCTCAACCAGAAAAATTTCACAGAGCGCCGGCTCCTGCGACGTGCAATCCGCCAGCTTGCCGGGCAACGCAGGACCAGACACAATTTTTTTACGCACAACTTTCTTGGCTGCTTTCAGGCGCTTCTGCGCTTTGGAGATTGCCAGCTGGGCTATCAGGTCTCCGGTTTCCGGGTGCTGGTTAAGCCACAGCGCAAAATTGTCCTTGAGGACACCGGCAACAAACGCCGCAGATTCCCGCGATGACAGTCGTTCCTTGGTCTGGCCGGAAAACTGTGGGTTTTCAAGTTTAGTGCTGAGTACGAAATTAAGGCCATCCCACACGTCTTCCGGCGCGAGCTGGACACCGCGCGGTAACAGGCTGCGGAATTCGCAAAATTCGCGTATCGCGTTAGTCAGTCCGGTGCGCAGACCATTGACATGAGTGCCGCCCTGGGGCGTTGGCACGAGGTTTACATAGCTCTCACCGACCACGGGACCTGTATCGGTTTGCCATGCCAGCGCCCAGTCAACTGCCTCATGATTGCCGGCCAGGCTACCGGCAAACGGTTCTGCCGGAAGGTGTTCAATCTTGCCCATTGCCTCCAGCAGGTATTCTTCGAGGCCGCCGGAATAACACCACTCGATTTTTTCCTTGGGTTTGGCAACTTTCAGTCGCACTGTCAGTCCCGGGCACAGGACCGCCTTGGCCTTTAAAGCATGCTTCAGGCGATTGACGGAAATCTTGTCGGAATCGAAGTATTGCGGATCCGGCCAGAAGCGAATAGTCGTTCCTGTATTGGCCTTGCCAACGGTGCCCACAACGTCGAGTTTGCCGCGTTTCTTGCCACCCGCAAAACTCAGGTTGTATTCCTTGCCGCCGCGACGAATCCAGACCTCAAGATTTTTGGACAAGGCGTTGACAACAGACACGCCGACGCCATGCAGGCCACCGGAATATTGATAGTTGTCTTTGTTGAATTTTCCGCCCGCATGCAAGCGCGTGAGTATCAGCTCAACACCCGGAATTTTTTCCTTCGGGTGTTTATCCACAGGCATGCCGCGACCGTCATCGGAAACCTCAACGGAACCGTCGTTGTGAATGGTGACTTCGATTTTCTTGCAATGGCCTGCAAGCGCTTCGTCGACACTGTTGTCGACGACTTCGTGTGCCAGGTGATTCGGCCTCGAAGTATCGGTGTACATGCCCGGCCTGCGTCGCACGGGCTCAAGACCACTAAGGACCTCGATGTCCGCAGCATCGTATCTTTTGCTCATCTACTCGTTTGCCCCAAGCGAAAGGAGTCAATGTCGGCTGGGATTCTAGCGCAAAAAAAAGTGGCGCGTCCCGGTTTTGTAGGAGCCCGCCCCAGCGGGCGATTATGCGAAGCCGATCAGCAGGGAATTAATCGAGGTCGCCAACGAGGGAATCCCGAATGTTCCCGGCAACCGATCGAACTTCGACCTGGTAATTCTCATGATCGATGCCAGCCGCGAGATCGGCGCCGGATTTCAAGGCATCGACCTGGCTGGCAGATAGTTCGAAACGCAGAAAATGAACCGCGGAGGTTTTTTCTTCATCAGCGCGTTCCAGGTCCTCGTCTGCGATTGGTATAACCCTGTCCGTATCACCAATTTGCACCCAGACTTTTTCCTCGATGCCAATCAAGCGAGTCAACATCGCCCGGCGCTCCTCCTCTTCGGGAAATTCGACCATGAAAGTTGCCTTCCAGTTACTGCCATCCGGAATCAGCGGGTTGTAGGCATCCAGTTCTTCCTGAATACCGTCGGCCTCAAAAATTTTCTCAATCCGCAGCATTTCCTGCACCTGGTATTGCATTGTCAGCCGGTCTTCAAAAATAAGTGTTGCGTTGGTGCCCAGAGCCAGGCGGCGATTCTGTTTGTGCGCCATCACTTCAGCGCGAAAATCGTTGCGAATTGCCGAGTATGTTTCCAGCGGCAGCAGTGACTCACGGGTCAATTTATCCATAATCAGTTTTCTTCCTGCAGCCCGTACGCAGTGCGCAGCAGGCCCATTGGATTCTCAGGCACGGTGTCTTCCAGACCTTGTGCGATTTGCTCTGCAGCCATCGGACAATCGCTGATGAAGTGTTGTGCCTCACTTTTCTTAACTTTGTTGACGACGGGGCGAGCAATTTTCTTTGCTATGTCGTGAAACTCTTCTTTCACGGCGTAAGTTCCGTCATGGCCCGAGCAGCGCTCGATAGCGTCAACTTCTGTATCCGGCACCAGGTTCAGCAAAGCACGAGTCTTCAGGCCGATATTCTGCACGCGCAAATGACAGGGAACCTGGTAGGAAATTTTACCCAGAGAATTTTTGAAATTCGTCTTAAGCAGCCCGGCCTTGTGTCGCAACATCAGGTATTCGAAAGGGTCGAACATCGCGTCACGCACCTTGCAAACATCCGCATCGTCAGGAAACATCAACGGTAATTCCTGCTTGAACATCAAAGTGCACGATGGAATCGGCGTGACGATATCCCAGCCTTCATTAACGTACCTGACCAGCTGCGGAATATTCTTTTCCCTGGCTTCGCGAACGCCCTCAAGATCTCCCAACTCCAGTTTTGGCATGCCGCAGCAGACTTCACTGCCCGTCAGCGTGACGGGGATACCGTTGTGTTGGTAAACCGCGACCAGGTCCTCTGCAAGAGACGGTAAGTTGCGATTGCCATAACAGGTCGTAAACAAGACAACTTTGCCACGCGTGTCGTCACTCGCAACTACAGAGTTCGCAGGCTCATTGCGCAAGCCGGACAGGCGTTTGCGTGCCGTGTTTGAGTGATATTGCGGGACCGGCGCTTCCGCATGTACACCCAGCGTGTGCTGCAAAATCTTGCGGCCGAGTTTGCTTTTGTTGGCTGCGTTGACCGCCTGGACGACAACCGGAATGCCAGCCAGGCTGCCGACTTTGTCAGTCGCGGCCAGGATTCTGTCGCGTTTGCTCGCGCCCTGCTCTTTGAAACGCGTCGCCTTCGCCCGCAGCATCAGGTGCGGAAAATCGACATTCCATTCGTGCGGCGGGACATAAGGACACTTGGTCATGTAACACATGTCGCAGAGGTAACAGTGATCGACTACGTCCCAGTAAACTTCTTTTGGCACCGTATCGAGTTCCATACTTTCTGACTCGTCGATAGCGTCGAATAGTGTCGGAAACGAATTACAGAGATTGAAACAACGACGACAACCGTGACAGATATCGAATACACGTTCGAGTTCTGTCATCAACGAGTTTTCGTTGTAGTAATCGGCAGACTGCCAGTCGATCGGATGCCGCGTTGGCGCTTCGAGGCTGCCCTCGCGTTGGTCAGCAGGTGGGCTCACAGAACGAATCGGGGCCGGACTTGTCCGGCCCCTGTGCGTGAGTTGTTATTCACTGAATCGTCTAATGTACTAGTCGTCGAGTGTGTCCAGGGCTTTCTGAAAACGATTCGCGTGCGAGCGCTCTGCTTTCGCAAGGGTCTCAAACCAGTCAGCAATTTCGTCAAAATCTTCGTCGCGGGCAGTCTTGGCCATGCCCGGATACATATCCGTGTATTCATGCGTCTCGCCGGCAATTGCCGCAGCAAGGTTGGCCGAAGTTGGACCGATCGGCAGCCCGGTAGCCGGATCGCCGGTTTCTTCGAGGTACTCAAGGTGTCCGTGCGCGTGGCCGGTCTCGCCTTCTGCAGTAGAACGAAATACTGCAGCAACGTCGTTATAACCTTCAACGTCTGCTTTCGCTGCAAAATAAAGATAACGTCGATTCGCTTGTGATTCGCCGGCAAATGCGTCTTTAAGATTGCCTTCAGTCTTGCTGCCCTTCAGTGACATGGTCGTTCCTCTCAAATGGGTCCTAATTGGTATTCGGACTATGGTATCTGGACGAGTTATTTAGACTAAGTCTAAGTTGCAGGAAACTCTAAGCTCGACAAGATCAAAAGTCAACGCGGACGCGACATTTGACGCTATCATCGACACATGACTACCAAGAAAAGTATCAACCTCGAAAAATCGCTGGCCGACCTCGAAGCACTGGTTGAGGAACTGGAAAATGGCGACCTGCCGCTTGAAAAGGCCATGAAGAAATTCGAGGAAGGCATCAAACTGACCCGTGGCTGCCAGCAGGCACTCAAGGAAGCGGAGCAAAGGGTTGAAATTCTCCTGAAAAGTACCGGCGGCGAGGCATCGTTGCAGGCGTTCGACGCCGACGAATAGGAGCTTTAATCGTATGGGCGAACCACGTTGGGATGCCAAACGGATCACCGAATTGCTGGGCGGTCTCGCAGTCGTCATTTCACTGATATTCGTCGGGATTGAACTCCGGGAAAACGCCACTGCCACAAAGGCGGAAGCCGCGCACAACGCGTCGATGGCACTGCATGACTGGTACCTGGAAGTAGGCACCAATGCGGAAGCTGGTTCAATCTTCAGACGAGCAATGATGGACCCGGAATCCCTCGACAAGGATGAATCATTTCAATTTGTATTTATGCTCCATGCAGGGCTGCTGGCCTACCAGGATATTTATTTTTTAGCGGATCAGGGCGCGCTGGAAGCTGGTGTTTTCGAAGTCCTTGCACCAGCTTTGTCCCTGGGACGCACGAATCCGGGTTTTATCTGGTTCTGGCAACAGCGCAGAGAATATTTTAGCGAAGGCTTTCGGCAGTACGTTGACGAACTGGAGCCAAACAATCCTGACGGCGCCATTATCTACCAGTAACGTAGCTAACTCCCGAGCTGGAATGCGAGCAGCGCACCGACATAGCCCAGCGATGTCATGTAGATCCACGCAAACAGTGGCCATTTCCAGCCGTTGGTTTCGCGGCGAATGACGGCCAGCGTTGCAGCACACTGCAGGCAACAGGCATAAAAGATCAACAGGCCGATCACCATCGGCAAGGTATACACGGGTGACCCGTCAGGCCGCGTCGCCGCCCGCAACCTTTCTGTCAGAGTGGCGTCGTCAGCTTCATCGCCGACCGCGTAGACAGTACCGAGTACTGCGACCACAACCTCGCGAGCAGGAAATCCCGCAATGACCGCCGCAGAAATTTTCCAGTCCCAGCCTAATGGTTCGAACACAGGTTCGACAACCTTGCCGGCACGACCGAGAAAACTTTGCTCAAGCTGCGCTGCAGATGCCTCATTCTCCAGGCGCGCAATCTCATCTGATAACGCCGTGCCATTGAACTGCTGTTCGGCAGCTGCTTCCTGGCGTACGAATTCGTCGCTTATGTCCTGCGACCGCGGATAGTAGGCCAGCGCCCAGACGACGACGGCAACCGCGAATATAACGGTGCCCGCTCGCTTTAGAAAAATCAGCGCACGACTCAGGAGCTGCATGAATACTGTTTGCAGGTTCGGCCTGCGGAATTCCGGCAGCATCAATGCGAACGCAGGTTTCGGTCCGTGCAATGCCGTTTTTCGAAGCAACAATGCCGTTAGCAGGCCGGCTACGATGCCAAGCAAATACAAGCCGAACAAAACCACGCCCTGCATATTGAATATGCCAATGTCAGTTGCCGGCACAAATGCCGCGATTAACAACGCATAGACCGGCAAGCGCGCCGAACACGTCATGAACGGCGCCGCAATGATGGTTGCAATACGATCGCGACGATTCGGTATAACCCTGCTCGCCATGATGCCAGGCACTGCACAGGCGAAACTCGACACCATTGGAATGATCGACTGGCCGGACAAACCGACCGAGCGCATTGCCCGGTCCATCAGGTAAGCAGCACGTGCCAGGTAGCCGGAATCTTCAAGCACGATGATGAACAGGAAAAGAATCAGGATTTGCGGCAGAAAAACAACAACGCTACCGACCCCGGCGATGACTCCGTCCGCGATGAAACTGGCAAATGCGCCATCCGGCAATGCAGCCGCAACCCACATCCCAAGAACGGCTGCGCCGTTGTCGATCGCATCCATCATCGGTGTCGCCCAGGCAAAAACTGCCTGAAAAACGATCGCCATGACGAAAAACAGCCCGATGGTTCCGGGAACCGGGCGATTGCTGAATGCCGCAACACGCGCCGCAAACGACGCGGTGGCCGGTGCGGTCTGCTGAACTTCCCGCATAACACCACGCGCCCATCCGTAGCGGTGCCGTGCCTCGTCTGCCAGCGGAGGCTCATTGCCAAACAGAGCAGACCGGGCCGCTGCAATCCTTTTTTCACCGTCGTCGCCCAGCGCCAGCGCTACCTCGTCGGCAAGTTCGCTCTCTGCGTCAATCAAAGCCCGTTCGACTTCGAATCTTGGCATTGATGGCGGCAATTCATGCATTAACGACGCTATCGCGTCATCCATTTCAGGCCAGAACTCCGGCATGGATGGAGGCACCTGTTCAGCCAGCATCACCAATGCGTCCTTCAATGCATCAATACCCTGCCCGGTAGTAGCAACGACCGGGCATATTTTCACACCCCCCAGGCGCTTTTGCAGGGCTTCAATATCAACACGAATGCCGCTTCTTGTGGCGGCATCCGTCATCGTCAGCGCGACCAGCATTGGCAAATCCAACCCGGCAAGCTGTTGCACGAGGTACAAGCCCTGGTAAAGGTGTGTCGCATCGACAACAGCAAGAATGCCGTTGGGCCGCTCCATGTCCGGAATCCGGCCGAGTACTACATCCGCAGCAATTCTTTCTTCCAATGAATTTGAACTGAGCGCAAACATGCCGGGAAGATCGATAAGTCCTACCGGTATCTCACCTGCCTTTGCGACGCCGACGTGTTTCTCGATTGTCACGCCCGGATAGTTGCCGGTCTTCTGGCGCATACCGGTCAGGCGATTAAAAAGCGTGCTCTTTCCCGAATTGGGATTACCGACGACGGCAATATTCGCCGACGGGTGCCGGCGGACTTGAATCTGGTCAGCCGAAACGCGGGTGACTGTGCCGTTACTCACCTTGTTTGGCTGGAGAAACCGAGAAATGTTGCGCCTGCTCGCGACGCAGCGATATGGCGTTGCCGAACATACGGAACTCCATTGGGTCGCCGCCAATTGCTGCGCTCGCCAGCTCGACTTCAACGCCTTCGACCATCCCCAGCACCATCAGTCGCTGCACAGCGGAATCGACGCAATTGACGCGTTCAATCACGTATTTCTGTCCACGCTGAAGCGATGCGAGCGTCATTGAGAGCAGGTACCTGAAATGGTGTGCGGGCGATCAAGTCTACACAGATGAGAATGATTCGCAATACCGGTTTGTACGTAATCTGGCGATTGGAGACGCCGACAAAGGCCCGTCGGTCCGCCTGTTTCGTGGGAGCGGCTTTAGCCGCGAATTGAACTAGCCTGATTGCAGTCGGTGCGAAAA
>JBLHLN010000054.1:0-10566 GCA_047620565.1 Woeseiaceae bacterium | reverse complement strand
GCACACATCAGATCCGGCACTATGGTCATTGGCGGATGGTTCGGTTTCGGGTCACAGCAAGCTCTTCGATGGCGACAAAACAGACCCGGCTGCGAGTACTTTTCTGGTTAGCAATAAAGTGTTCGGCGGTGATATTGCGGTAACGATGAATGTCTCGTTTCAGAAAGGTCGGTATATCGGTGTATACCTGGATTTTGGCCAGGAATCACAAAGCGGCATCTGGATGGCGACGGGGCACGCTCTGCCAGCGGACGCAGCGGATAACGAGATTGAACGGGGCTATGTCAAAACGGTGGAGAATGGTTTCTGGATAGTGAGGGCCAGCGGCGAGCTGGTGATCAATGGTGACGAGATCGTCCACCTTCGCTTTGACCGCCGGGATGATGACTATAGCCTGTACCAGGACGACCGACTTATAGCCACCTATCGAAAACCGGGCGGCTACCCGGCGGGGCGGCTGCAAATACGACTCACTAACGCGAGCGTTCGAATTCATGAGCTCAGGGTCGAATCAGACTGGAGTAAATGATCAACCCGGGCGCGACAACTGTATAATGGCAAAAAAATCAGAACACAAATATTAGAAGGTCCATATTGAATTGGGGGTAGCTGGTAATGAATAAGAATTTTTCGCTTGCGATTTTTGTTGCGACATTGATTTTCGTGGTTGCGCCAGCAATCGCGCAGGACGACGATCCACAAATGATTCCAGCACCGGATCGCGGTGCTACCGAGGGTGAAGGACCGTTTGAGCGTCTTATCATCCGCGGCGCTACCCTGATTGATGGCACCGGCGCACCGCCAAGGGGCCCCGTAGACATCGTTGTCGAAGACAACATCATCATAGAAGTGAAGTCGGTCGGCTATCCTGGTTTGCCCATCGATGAAGATGAACGACCCACAGGTGCGACCCGTGAAATCGACGCGCATGGCTCCTACGTCATGCCAGGACTTATCGATATGCACACGCATACCGGCGGAAGCAGCAAAGCGCGGGAGGCGGAATACACCTACAAACTCTGGATGGGCCACGGAATTACGACCGTCCGGGGTGTGCCGAGCGGCAACATGGAATTCTCGTTGGCGGAAAAGGCGCGCAGTGCAAGAAACGAAATTGTTGCCCCGAGGATTTTTTCCTACCACACCATGGGTTCCGGCAAGGAATATGAAGATGTGCAGATAAACACGCCGGAACAGGCACGGGAGTGGGTGCGCTATCTTGCAGACGCCGGTGGTGACGGACTCAAACTCACATCGCACCGACCCGCCATCATGAAAGCGTTGCTCGACGAATCCAAGGAACTTGGCCTCGGCAGCACGGCACACCTGGGCCAGATGGGCGTTGCGCAAATGAATGCACAGGACGCGGCCAGGCTGGGTCTCGAAACGGTAACCCACTACTACGGCCTGTTCGAATCAATGTATGAGAATAATGATGTCCAGCCCTGGCCGGTCGACATGAACTACAACAATGAACAACATCGATTTGGACAGGTTGCCCGGCAGTGGAACCTGATCGCCGGCAGAGGCTCCGAGAAGTGGCAAGCATTGCTCGAGGAATTCAAGAGTTTTGATTTCACACTGGACCCGACTTTCACTATCTATTCTGCCGGTCGCGACGTCATGCGAGCGCGCAACGCGGATTGGCAAAAACAATACACACTCCCGACGCAATGGGATTTTTATACGCCGAACCGGGAAAGTCACGGTGCCTACTGGTTTTACTGGACTACTGCAGACGAAGTAGCGTGGAAGAATTTTTATCGCGTCTGGATGCAGTTCGTAAACGACTACAAGAATATTGGCGGCCGCGTCACCGTTGGTTCAGATTCGGGATTCATCTATCAGTTGTATGGTTTTGGCACGATTCTCGAAATGGAAATGTTGCAGGAAGCAGGGTTTCACCCGCTTGAAGTTGTTCGCGCAGCGACGATGCACGGAGCCGAGGCGCTGCACAATCCAATGGGCAAAGAAATCGAGTTCGGCGTAGTTCGCCCTGGCCTGTATGCCGATTTGTTGATCGTCGACGAAAATCCATTGGCTAACCTGAAAGTTCTATACGGAACAGGTGCCGTGCAACTTAACGAAGAAACGGGGTTGCCGGAACGCATAGGCGGCGTCAAATACACCATCAAAGACGGCATTATCTACGACGCGAAGCAATTGCTTGCCGATGTTGAGGCAATGGTTGAAGAGCAAAAAGCCGAGCGAGGCGACCTGGACGAGTACTAGCAGCCTGTTGAAAAAACCATCTATGGTGTTTTCAACATCGCAATTCGAAAAACGTGGTTTTCGAATTGCTCGCATTTTCAATGGCTTGCAGCCATCGAAAATGACGGTACATCCCTGTACCGCTGGCGGCCTGTCGAAAAACAGAGTTTTTCAGCAGGCCGCTAGTCCACGGTCGCGCCGTGTAATGCATTGAAGACCAGTTTGTAGGTGCCTCTGGGCTGGCCGCGGAATTGTGGCCGAAATGCAAACAGGACGACGCTGCCTTCGCCCTGCGGTACCTGGGCCATTGCCGATTTCCCGGCAATGTGTTCGGTGCCGTGAGCCCAGCCGCTCATCAATACAGTCTCTGCATCAGTAGTGAAATTGACGATGCTTTCATAACGAGACACTGGTTCAGATTCGTGCAGTGGCCGCCAGCCGCGCGTTACCTCACTGCAATGGCGCAGGTTCAGGAGATCATCAGTACACCCCGATTGTCCCAGCACGTCGAAGGCACCACCGTTGACGAAGTTGAGTGAAGCGTTCGCAGGCATGCCGTAGGCCAGCGGGTGCGTGTTGTCGACAGTTGCGCCCAGCAGGGATCCGGGAATCGAGAAATTGGCTCTCGAAGCGCCAGCAAGCAAATTTCGAATCGGCAGGCCGAACTGCTCGATGGCGAAATTACTTGCGGCACCAAAGGTCACAATCGTGCCTCCATTCATTACGAACTGTTGCAATGCACTCGCGCCCTGCAATCCCAGGCCACCTGTAAATTCATCCGGCATCGAGCCAGGTGCATGGCCGGTGAGAATTTTCTGCACATCGTTCTTGAATGCGGCTCTGCCGTCGGTATGGGGCAGCACAATAGCGTCGTAAGCAGAAAGGTCACCGCTGCGAATGTCATTATCTGACAGTGAAGTCGGCGCGAAACCATATTCTTCGAGAAGCCAGCGACTCCAGCCTTCATCCATGAACGCTACATAGGATTTGTACATGCCGACACGTGGGAGCCTCAATCGCGACATGTTATCGGTTGGTTCTGAACCAAGGCCGACGAAGTCCACGCCGAACCGGGCTGCCAGCGCTTCCACGCGTGCCTCGGTATTGTCGCCGGACTCGATAATAAACGTTCCTGCATCGAGGTCACTTCGTCCCGCCCGACTCGCTTCGTTGGTCCAGTAAACCATTTCGCCATCAGCGAGAAGACTGTTCACCGCCTTGACACTCGAATTCATTGCGTGACTAAGTGCGTAACCGTAGCGTGCACCACCTGAGACTGAACCCGCCGAGATTTCGACAAGGCCCTGAATGCGTGCCAGGTCTGCATCAACTTCGCTGCCAATAAAATCAACCTCGACAGCCATCTGCATCGGCAATGTCCAACCCGCAATGTCATATGGCGGCCTTATGGCGCCCGTCGGGTCAAGCCGCGTATCCGGGTAAGCCTGTTTCTCCAGCAGGTCAACAATATAAGGTCGGAATGCCTGTGCGGCATTTATGACGTAGCTTCCTTCGGCGTAGCGCGTGCCATCAACGCTAAATGAGGATTCTGCGCGATCCACCTCGATGCCGCCCTCAATAAGTACATTGACCATGTTGCGGGCTTCGTCGGAGTGTCGTTGATCGCCGGGGATGACGTAGTAGCGAGTGCCGGACTCGCCGTTCGCGATCGAGTCCTGCCCCATGCGGTGGATATTGGTGAGCCATTTCACTCTTGAATCCGATGCGGCGCGCAAAACCGCAATCGAGCCGGTGATCATGTAATTGACGGGTTCACTGAAGTGCGATTCGCCACCTGCGTATGGATACGGGTAGAGAACCCTGGCATCAGGAACGCCGGTAACTTCCTCCGCAACGTCCATTCCAGGTGCGCCCGGGTTTGCACGTAATGCGATGGTCTTCGGAAAATTCTTCGGATCATAAATTCTGGGTGACGCCGAATCGTGACCGGTCTCCGTCAGGATTCCAATCATGTTGTGGAAATACGGTACGGTGCGCATGCCACCGTTCCACCACATCGAAAAGCCTACGTCCGCAATGGCGCCGGGCATTTTTTCCAGTGCAAACCGATTGCCCATTGCACTGCCAACTTCGTTCAGCCCCGTGGTGACGCCAGGGTGAATAAGTGGGTTAACCGGATCGGAAAAGGGCGGAATGACGATGCGTGCATATCCAGGAGACGTCTGGTGCTGGTTGTAGATAATTTGCGGATACCATTCGTTGTAAATCACCTTTGCGACTGCTTTTGACTCGGGCATGTTGTTCATGAAGAAATCGCGGTTGTTGTCATGCCCGACATAGTGGTGATAAAGCTCGGGCGGACCGGCATGCTCAAAACGAGTGCCGAGCTGGCTTTCATACCACTTGCGAACGATTTCCAGTCCGTCCGGGTTCATCACCGGCATCAGCAGGAAAATCACGTTTTCGCGGATCAGTTGCATCTCGTTCGACTCTTCGGTCGCAACGCGGTGCGCCAGTGATGAAGTCATCTGCGCATGCGCTACTTCCGTCGCATGCAGACCGCCGTCAATCCAGACGACCGCCTTGCCCTCGAGCGCCAATTGATCTGCAGTTTCCGAATCGACCCGTGCTCGCGCGAGTTGTTCGCTTATCGACTTGTAGCGGTCCTGGTTTGCGAGATTCTCGGGACTGGATATTGTTAGCAGAAGCAGCGGTCGCCCAAGCGACGATTCTCCAATTTCCCGCAATTCGACGCGATCACTCTCGGCGGCGAGTTGACGGTAATAGGCTTCCATTTGTTCGTAGCTTGCGAGCTTGTAGTCGTCGCCCGGATTAAAGCCGAACATCTCTGCCGGCGATTTGGGAGCAGCCTGCAACGCCAGTGGGGCGAACATAATCGCCAGAATAATGGAACGAAGGAATAACGCCTGGAAGAAAATACGCATTTTTTAACCTGCCTGTTGTTAGAGTTGATTACAGGGTTTTCAAGGAGTTCGAACCGCAAGATTGTAGCGGATTTGGGGAGAATTGGCGCGTTCGGGTGGTTTCAATTTGAACTAACTGCCAGTGCTGTCAAGGAAGTTCACCGTTGAGCTCGGCATAAATGCGGCGAATTCCAATGCGACCCTGATAGTCGGCGTCGGGCCACTCCCCATACTTGCCGAAATCGGCCTGTTCAATGGCTTCATCCACCGTCAGGCCTGCTTCGTGCAGGCGAGTAACCTCGTCAAATACGACCTGCACGTGATTTTTGTACTCGAACCACTCTTCCCTGAGCGCAGCAGGGCTGTCGACAAAACCGTGGCCAGGGACATACATTTCGACATCCAGCTGTTCGGCCCTGTCCATCACGGCTAGCCATTCCGCCACGTATGCCGAGCGGAAGCCGGAAAACAGGTGGTTCAGAAATACCTCGGTCGCAAAGAGGATTTTCTCACGCGGGAGATAAACAAACAGGTCGCCGCCTGTATGCGCCCGGCCCAGGAACAGAATCTGAATCTCGAATTCACCCAGGCTAACTGTCTTCTCTTCATCGACAATAGATGTCGGCATGACAATAGCTGGAGCGTCGGCCTTGCGCTCGGGATTGCTCTCCATTCTCTGTAACGTCGCCGCGGAATTACCATGCGCTATGAATTCCGCCGACTTCGGAAACGCCGAGTTGCCGGCCGTGTGATCGCCGTGGTCGGAGGCTATGACCACATGCGTAATTGGTGCAGCGGAAATGTTCGCTATTGCACTGACAAGTCGGGAGGTTTCTTCAACGTTGCCTTGTCCGTCGGCAACCAGGATGCCTTCCTCGCTGACAACGAACATCGTATTGGTGGTATATCGATCGTCGGGGCTGCCGGTCAACGCTTCGTAGGTGTATACGTTTTCGGCAATTTTCTGTACGCGGGGAAAGTCAGCTTCGCTCAATCCCCGTTGCAAAAGATCGGAGGAATGAATGGCCTGTTGACCAAACGAGGGATTTGTTGCGAGGCTACAAACGAAACACAATGAAAGCGAAACTAACGGCGATCGACACATCGACGATTTTAAAAAGTACATGGAAGTCGCTCCTGCCGGATATCCTGAATACTGCAATCAAGATACATCAATCCAGCAAGGCGATTCCATTTATGCCAATTGCAAGGTAGGTGCTCAGTGAAAGTTGAGCTGAAATCCGAGCGCGAAAACGTCCGAATTCACGCCGTCGAGCTCGAACTGCGTGGCTTCAGCGCGTAACGACACCTTCGTTGTTACAGCAAAACTCGCAGCTGCACCAAAGAACATATTCGAATCACTGACGTTGCTATCTACTCCTGCGATCTCGGTCCCGGAGACGATTATACCGGCACAGATAGAGGCGGTTTCCCGGGACAGGAGAACGCGGGCAGCCGCCAGCGAGGAGAGTTAATCAGCCCATTGCAACTGCAGGAATTGCTGAGAGAAATATTCTGGCAGCAGCGCCAGGATTTTTCGCAGGGCCTGAATCAACAGCCAACGATGCTGCAATCCGTCGGCGGCATGCACCAGATTGCCCGCGCGTTTGAGACCCGGGTTGTCAATGACATTATTTACGAAGCAGTAGTCACAGAAATCCGCAAGACTGCCAGCGGTGCACGCATTGTTTACACCGATCGCTTTGGCACGCCGACAACATTGGACGCTGACTTTTGCCTGTGCACAATTCCCGCGACGGTCCTGCGCAATATTCCCAATGATTTTTCGAGCGCCCACCTGGCTGAGATAAGTAATTTCTCCTATGCGTCAGCCGGAAAGATCGCATTTCAGTCGCGACGGTTTTGGGAGCAAGACCACAACATTTACGGTGGTATCTCGTGGACAACCCAGGACATCACACAAATCTGGTACCCGAACAGCGATTTTGGCAATAACAGCGGTGTTGTCGTCGGCTCTTACATTTTTGGTGGTGCAGTCGGCGACAATTTCGCCAATCTATCACCACAGCAAAGAATCGATTCGACTATTGCCCAGGCAAATAACCTGCACGGGTAGTTCGGCACAGAGGCCATGCACGGCATCAGCATTTCGTGGCCGAAGGTGCCGTTCCAGCGCGGCGCCTGGGGTATTTCTGATGCCGGCATCCTGCTTACGCCTGATGGAAATATCTTCTTCGCCGGGGAACACCTCAGCATGCTGCAGGGCTGGCAGGAAGGCGCCATTCTCTCCGCCTATCATGCGATAGACGCCATAGTGGTAAGGGGCACTGCCTAGAGAGCACCCATTAGCACCTGATTTTGCGTAACATTGGCTCGTCACCGGAGCACCTGCATGCATTGTTCAGTTCGCTATTTAACTACACTCATTCTACTGACCTGTTTTGCTGTAACTGCAGGGTCGCAGGAAGACGACGATGTCGTCGTAACCCTGATATTCACGAACGATATGGAAAGCGCCTATGATCCCGTGCCTGCCTGGTGGATCGATGGTATGGAGCGCATTGGCGGCATTGCTGAACTGACAACGCTCATCAGGGAAATCCGCCGCGACCAACCGAATGTTTTTCTGTTCGACTCCGGCGACATTTTTACCGGCGCACTGTCGCGACTCACGGATGGCGCACTGATGTTCGAATTCATGATCACTATGGGCTATGACGCCATGGGCATTGGCAATCACGAATTCGACTATGGCGAGGCAATTTTTGAGTGGCAGAAGAGCCGTGTTCCATTCCCCGTGCTCGGCGCAAATATTTTCTACAAAGGCACTGCGCATCCGTTCGCACAACCACACGCAATCATCGAACGGGGCGGCATCCGCATTGGTGTCATTGGCATCCTCGGACAGGATGCCGCCAGGACAGCGGTCGCCAGAGACCACATTGACGAACTGGATGTAACACTGCCTGCCGAAGCTGTGCAGCGCTCGGTCGATGAGCTGCGCGACGAAGTTGATCTCATCGTGCTACTCACGCACCAGGGACATACGGCGCCGATGCAAACAGATGCGGAGATGGATCCGCGGCTGGCGCGGGACATCGACGCGGACATTGCGCTTGCCGGCGCAGTAAAAGGCATTGATGTGTTGTTCGGCGGGCATGCCGACGCCGGAACGTGGCAACCAGTTGTCAATCCCGAAACCGGCACGCTGATCATGCAGACTTTTGGTCAGGCAACCTATCTTGGCTATTTGCAGCTCATCCTGGATGCTGAGACCCGGGAAATAAAAGCGTACGATGGAAAACTCGTGCCGGTGAACGCCGACACGCTTGCGCCGGATCCACTCATCGAAGAAAAAAACGCTGCCTATCGGGCTGCATTTCCAGAGATCACTGAGATCGTTGGTCGAACCGAAGCGCGTCTGAATCGCCGCTATTTTGACGAGTCTGACCTGGGCAATTTGCTGGCTGATGTGACCGTGGATATGACTGGCGCTGATATCGGTCTGATGCATCCAGGCGGCATCCGCAAGGACTTTCCGCAGGGAAACATAGAGATTGGCGACATTCTCGACACCAACCCATTCGTCGACCCCGTCATGGTTATGAAAGTCAACGGTGCCCAGCTTCGCGAAGTTATGGAGCAGTCATTTACACACTTGCGTGGCTTGATGCAGGTTGCCGGCCTGCAGGTTGTCTATGATATGTCGAAACCTGAGCGCGAAAGGCTGGTTTCGCTGCAACACGGTGGTAAAGAGATTGCCGACGACGATACCTTTGAGGTGGCCGTTTCCGGAATCATCGCCAAAGGCGGTGATCACTTCGATACGTTTACAGAAACTGAATTCCTTCGTGAGTATGAACCGCTGGGCAATCTGACGATCGAGTATTTTCGGAAGTACGGAACAGTGCCAACGCCCACCGCCGGTCGGCAGTCAGATCTGGCCAACCCTTGACTGAAACCTATTCAGAAATTGACGTACGACCGTTCGCGCCGCACCTCGGCGCGGAAATTCGCGGTATACAGCTGGCGGATGGAGTAAGCGGCGAACAATTTGCTGAATTGAGAAGAGCTTTCCTCGAAAATCGGGTTCTGTTTTTTAAGGGCCAGAAAGAAATTTCCCCACAAAGACATATTGAATTTGGTCGAATGTTCGGTGAATTGCACGCGCACCCTGCTGCACCGACGATGGATGGATATCCGGAAATTTTTGAGATTCACGCACATAAAGATTCGAAAGTCGCCAACGGCGAGTTCTGGCATTCGGACGTATCTTGCGATGAAATTCCGCCGCTTGGGACCATGCTGCAGCTGCATATTCTGCCACCAAAGGGCGGTGACACAATGTTCAGCGACATGTATGGCGCTTATGAATCGTTGCCAGACGATCTGCGCGACAAACTGGACGGTCTCACGGCGACCCATGAGTCAGAACATATTTACGTTGGGCGTTACAGTGATCGCGGCCAAAAAGACGATGACATCGTTTGTCCGTCTGCAATTCACCCGGTTGTTCGCACTCATCCCGATACTGGCCGCAAAGCGCTATATGTCAATCGCACGTTCACGACGCGAATCAACGAATTGGAGAAGGGTGAAAGTAAGGAGATTTTGCAAATGCTTTTTGATCACGCTGAGAAAATCGAATTTCGGATTCGCTTTTCCTGGACCCTGAATGATATGGCGTTCTGGGACAATCGTTGCTGCATGCACCACGCTATCTGGGATTACTGGCCGGAGGAGCGCAAGGGCCGGCGGGTAACCATCAAGGGCGATCGACCGAAATGACCCGAAACGTGCACCGCGAATGAAACAGGTCATATTTGACACAGATATCGGCATTGACGATGCAATGGCGCTGCTGTTCCTGCATTTTTCTCCGCAGGTCGAGCTGCGTGGCATTGTTACCGGCTTTGGCAACGCGAGCATCGCCGACACAACCAGAAATGCACTGTTCATCAAGGAAAAGTTCGGCATTGACGCACCCGTTTACCGCGGCGAAGCCAATGCGATAGCAGCGCGGCTTGGAGAGGGCTATCCGGACTTCGTTCACGGCAAGAATGGTCTCGGCGACATTGAATTTCCTGAACCTGCAGCTCGCGCAGAAGTTATATCCGGTGCGCAAGGCATCGTTGACCTCGTAACTTGCCATCCGCACGAATTGTCCATCGTTGCCGTCGGCCGAATGAGCAATCTCGCACGTGCGCTGGAAATTTGCCCGGAATTACCAGGCCTTGTGAAAGAGGTTGTGGTTATGGGCGGCGCCTTTGGCTTCAACGGACATAGGGGTAATGTCTCTCCTGTTGCCGAAGCTAATATAGCCGGTGACCCGCAAGCGGCCGATATTGTATTTACCAGTGGCTTGCCGATTACGATCGTCGGGCTGGACGTCACCCAGGAAACAATTGCGACCAGCGAGTTTTTTGACGAGCTGCGTAGTAATGCGGGAGAGGCAGGTCAGTTGATCTGCGAGATGATTCGCTGTTACCTGGACTTTCATGAGCGTATT
>JBLHLN010000053.1:0-10699 GCA_047620565.1 Woeseiaceae bacterium | reverse complement strand
AAACGCGAACAGTGCGAATCTGCTGGACGAGATTAACAACACTGGCGACCTCAATGACGAAATTCAGTCCGGATTGAAGGCAATCTGTGACAGCTTCGCGGAGAAAGGTGCTTATTAATTAACTATTTGTGGGAGCGGCTTTAGCCGCGAATATGTCGTAGGAGCTCGCCCCGGCGAGCGATATCGGTGACTGGAAGAACGATTCGATTTGAAGGAGTGGTTGCGTCTCGATAGAAACGACAGAGAAAACACGCAAGAACGGCATCCAGGGATTAACCCTGTTTGCATCGACCAAAACTAGAGTGTCTGGCTATCAGGGTTTGATGGATCGCCAAACGAATACATAAGGGTACTTACAAACGTGCCAAACGAAAAAGAAATCCGCTCAAAGATCCGCAGCGTGCAAAACATGCGCAAGATCACCAAGGCGATGGAAATGGTTGCCGCTTCCAAGATCCGTAAAGCACAGGATCAGATGGAGGCGTCGCGTCCCTATGCCGAACGTATTCGTCGCGTCGTTGGACATTTGTCGCACGCTAATCCTGACTACAAACACCCCTGGCTGGTCGAGCGCGAAGTAAAGCGTGTTGGTTACATTATCATTTCGACCGATCGCGGATTGTGTGGTGGCCTGAACGTCAATATGTTCAAGACGGTCATCGGCGAACTGCAGCAGTGGCGTGGCCAGAACGTCGAGGTCGATCTTGCCCTGGTCGGCGCCAAGGCAGTGCAGTTCTTCCGTCGCCTCGGCGGCAATGTTGTTGGCACGGCAACACACCTCGGCGACAAACCGCAGGTTAATGACCTGATTGGCTCTATCAAAATAATGCTGGACTCGTACAGCGAAGGGAACGTTGACCGGGTGTTCCTGGTGCATAACGAATTCGTGAACACGATGAGCCAGAAGCCACAGGTCAAAGCAATTCTGCCGGTCAGTGCGATCGATCTTGGCGAAGAGACATTGCAGGATCATTGGGATTACCTCTACGAGCCGGACGCAGTTGATCTGCTCGACGATGTTCTGATGCGCTATATCGAGTCGCAGGTTTATCGTGGCTCGGTGGAAAATTTTGCCTGCGAGATGGCGGCAAAAATGGTGGCGATGAAATCGGCTACCGACAATGCGGGCGACATTATCGAAGACTTGCAGCTCGCCTATAACAAGGCGCGACAGGCTGCAATTACACAAGAGATTTCGGAGATCGTTGGCGGTGCAGCAGCAGTTTCCGGGTAGTTATTTTACAGACAGGCTTTGTGTATTTTACAAATCGTGTTTTCGTAAGGGTTTTATTTAAAAGTTTTTGGCGTGTTAAGCGCCGATGTTGAATTGAGGAATACATAATGAGCACTGGAACTACTGTGCAGATTATTGGCGCTGTTGTTGACGTTGCATTTCCGTCAGACCAGATACCCAAGATTTACGATGCGCTGCTCATCGACGAGGCGGATATTACGCTCGAAGTGCAGCAGCAGTTGGGTGATGGCGTTGTGCGAACGATTGCGATGGGCTCAAGCGAAGGTTTGCAGCGTGGCATGGCTGTCAGCAACACCGGGCATGCGATCACAGTGCCAGTTGGCGAAAAGACACTGGGACGCATCATGGATGTGCTCGGTAAGCCAATCGACAATAAGGGTGAAATTGGCGCAGAAAAACATATGCCGATTCACCGTTCCGCGCCGAGTTATGAAGAACAGGCGGCGACGACGGAGTTGCTGGAAACCGGTATCAAGGTGGTTGATCTCATTATGCCGATCTCCAAGGGCGGCAAGGTTGGCCTGTTTGGTGGTGCCGGCGTTGGCAAGACTGTTACGTTGATGGAGCTCATTAACAACATCGCGAAAGGTCACGGCGGTTACTCCGTTTTTGCGGGTGTCGGCGAACGAACTCGAGAAGGTAATGACTTCTATCACGAGATGACGGATTCCGGCGTAATCGACAAGGTTTCTCTCGTATACGGACAGATGAACGAGCCTCCTGGCAACCGTCTGCGCGTTGCGTTGACCGGGCTGACCATGGCTGAAGCATTCCGCGATGAAGGTCGTGATGTATTGATGTTTATCGACAATATCTACCGTTACACACTGGCGGGTACCGAAGTATCGGCACTGCTGGGACGCATGCCATCAGCAGTGGGTTACCAGCCGACCCTGGCTGAAGAGATGGGCATCCTGCAGGAGCGCATTGCTTCAACGAAAACCGGATCCATTACTTCCTTCCAGGCTGTTTACGTACCGGCAGATGACCTGACCGATCCGTCGCCCGCTACGACCTTTGCTCACCTTGACGCGACGCTCGTACTGTCGCGGCAGATCGCCGAGCTCGGCATCTACCCCGCAGTTGATCCGCTGGACTCAACCAGCCGAATTCTTGATCCCCTGGTTATCGGTCAGGAGCACTACGACTGCGCGCGTGGCGTGCAGGCGGTATTGCAGCGATACAAAGAGTTGCAGGACATCATCGCAATTCTCGGTATGGACGAATTGTCGGAAGAAGATAAACAGTCTGTTACCCGTGCCCGCAAGATTCAGCGCTTCCTGTCACAGCCGTTCGCAGTAGCAGAAACTTTTACTGGCGCACCGGGTAAATACGTACAGCTCGCAGAGACCATCCGTGGATTTAACGGTATCGTTGCCGGCGATTATGATCACATGCCGGAGCAGGCGTTCTACATGGTTGGCGCTATCGACGAAGCCGTCGAGAAAGCAAAGACCATGCAATAAGCAGCGGGATATTTGGTAATGAGCACAATTCATGTCGACATCGTATCCGCCGAAGGCGAGATTCATTCAGGCGAAGCCACTATGGTGTACGCACCGGCGAGCATGGGTGAGGTCGGTATCGCGCCGCGTCATGCACCGCTACTGACGACGCTCAAACCCGGCGAAGTACGTGTCGAAGATACGGACGGTAAAGAGCACTTTTTTTACATTACTGGCGGGATGCTCGAAATTCAGCCGCACCTGGTCACTGTTCTGGCGGATACGGCGCTTCGTGGTGAGCAACTGGACGAAGCCGCGGCACTGCAGGCCCAGCAGGACGCAGAAGAGGCGCTGAAAGGCGTATCAGAAGAAACAGATCTTGCTCGCGCCCAGCAGGAACTGGCCGAAGCGCGCGCTCGTTACCGCGCCGCGCAAAAACTCAAGGGCAAGCGCTAAGAAATTTGGGGTCGAACCGCAATTAATTAACCGTCGCCTTCGGGGCTGGTCAATTAATTGCGAATCGACCCCGGTTTTTCGAATACTGATGCGGGTCACAGGCCAGAACATACTCAAAATTGGATGTCGATCATAAACAAATTCCTGCGTGAACCGTTGGTGCATTTTTTTCTGCTTGGCGCGGCGCTATTCGTCGCGTATGGCTGGCTGGATCAGGATACGCGCAGCGCACCAGACGAAATCGTCATTCACGCGGTACGGATAAACAATCTCGCGGCGACATTTGCAAAGACATGGAGTCGTCCGCCGACTTCCAAAGAAATGCAGGGTCTGATCGATGCCTGGGTGCGCGAGGAAGTTCTTTATCGTGAAGGCATCGCAGTCGGGTTTGACCGTAACGACCCGATTATTCGTCGTCGTGTTGCGCAGAAAATGACGTTTGTGTCTGACGGCCTCGTACCGGAAATCCCGCTTGAAGAGGAGTTGCAGGCCTGGCTGGATGAGCACGTCTCCGACTATATGATTCCTGCTGTCTATTCATTCAGCCAGGTTTACTTCGATCCGCAGCGGCATGGCGAGAATCTGCAAATGGTTCTGTCGTCAGCGGAAAACGCTTTGGCCAGCGGAGTTGAACGGAATCTGCCGGGCGACAGAACAATGCTGCCGGCCGAAATGGTGCAGACGTCAGAAACAGAAGTACGACGGACGTTCGGTCAACAATTTGCTGACGGTCTGGCAACACTCGAAGCGGGTGTTTGGGCGGGGCCACTTAGCTCGGGATACGGAGTGCACTTCGTCCGTATCAATGATTTTGTTTCCGGCAGAAAGCCCTCTCTCGACGAAGTTCGTAGCGCTGTTAAGCGTGACGTGCTGAAAAATGTGGCAGATGAAATAGGCGAGACTTTTTATCAGGCACTGCGGGACCGTTACACGGTGCGTGTGGAAACAGAAATACCGGAAACCGGGCAATAGCTGCATGAAGAAATTGCGCATGTTGAGTTGTTTGTTGCTCGTGATGATCTTTGGGTCGGCCAACGCTGACATCTTTCGTCCGGCCTATCTTGAAATTCGCGAGAGCGGGAACGACACATACGATGTGCTCTGGAAAGTGCCTGCGCTTGGAGATAATCAGCGCCTGGCGATTTACGTCCGGTTTCCGGATAGCACTGAACAATTGACCACATCGAGTCCGTTTATTACCGACGGCGCCTGGGTCGAAAGGTGGAAAATCAGGCACGAGGGAAGCCTGGTCGGCGAGATTGTCAGGATTGAAGGCAACGCGGCCGGCGTTTCCGACGTCGTCGCAAGAGTCGAGCGGCTCGACGGATCGAGCCAGGTAGAAAGGCTTGGGCTCGGGGCGCTGCACTTTGAAGTTCGAGCACCGGCGGGCACGGGTGAAATTGCATGGTCGTATACTGTGCTGGGTATCGAGCACATTCTTGCCGGTTTCGATCACTTGTTATTCGTACTCGCATTGTTGCTCATCGTGCGCGGCGGCAAACGCATAATTGCGACCGTTACCGCGTTCACCGTCGCTCATAGCATAACGTTAGTTGCAGCAACCACAGGTTGGGTAAATGTGCCCGGCCCCCCGGTCGAGGCTATCATCGCGCTCAGCATCGTGTTCGTTGCCGCCGAAGTCCTGCATGGCATCAACGGCAAACCAGGATTGACGGCGCGCGCACCATGGCTGGTTGCATTCAGCTTCGGATTACTTCACGGGCTTGGCTTCGCAGGTGCGTTGGCGGAAATTGGCTTGCCACAAAACGCAATCCCGGTCGCGCTTCTCATGTTCAATATAGGCGTTGAAATCGGGCAACTTATTTTTGTTGCGAGCGTGCTCATCGTTGGTGTCGCCATTTCCCGTTTCGTTTCCAGAAACACAGAATGGGCCATTCCGGTTACCGCGTACGGCGTAGGATCAATCGCTGCTTTTTGGACAATTGAGCGTGTGATCAGTTTCTGGATTTAACGGCGATAATTTTTACACGGTGCAATACGCGAGCATCGCATCAGGACAATATAGTTTGTATGATATATAGGTCACGCCGGACTAAATTTTTCCTCGAATCAAGTGAACAGATTCAGCGCTGCGGTTTATGCGCTTGACCAACTTTCACTTTTTCGCTGTTAGTGCCTGGTGGCTGATATTCTCACGGACAAATTCAACAGTAGACTGAAGTAATTCCGGAAGGAACAACAATGAGGCTCCATAACAAACGAAAAGGTGTGAGCGCAGTCGTTATCGTCGTGCTCGTCATGTCCGGGATCGCTGCATGCACCACTGCTAGCCGGCCCGATCTGAGCGGCATGACGTTTGCCGATGATCCGCTGCTGGGCAAGGTCATCTGGCATGACCTGATCACCGAAGATCTCGCTGCCGCCCGAAAATTCTATGGCGGATTATTTGGCTGGACGTTCGAAGAAACAAAAGGCCGGAACGGCAAGGACTACGCCATCGCCAGGTCGGGTAATGTCTACGTGGCAGGGATGCTTGCAATCGATCGGCCAGTGGATGGCAGCCGATATTCCCGCTGGTTGCCATTTATTTCCGTTAGCGATGTCGATGACGCAGTGGCGCGGGGCGTCGCTGCAGGCGCCAGTGTTGCTGTGTCTGCACGAAACGTTAATCTCGGCCGGGTCGCAGCGCTTATCGACCCGCAGGGCGCGGTCATCGGTCTTGCCAGAAGTTCTATTGGCGATCCTGACGACCATACAACCGCGCCAGCGCCAGGTCGCCCCGTTTGGAATGAATTGCTGGCCGATGACCCTGATGCGGCGGCGAGCTTTTATAGAACAATGGCTGATTTTGATAGCCGGGTTATCGATCGCCGCGGCGGCAAATACACACTACTGGGGCGCGAAGGAAAAGATCGGGCAGGCCTTTGGAAGAAGCCGGCAGTGGATGAGCCGCCGGTCTGGCTGACGTTCTTCGGTGTAACCGATCCGGCAGCGTCAGCGGAACGTGCGGTCTCGCTTGGAGGCAGCATAATTCTTCCGCCGTCAGCGGAATTCAGGGATGGAACAATCGCGGTTGTTACGGACCCCAGCGGCGCCATCCTGGTGTTGCAGAACTGGGCAAGCTTTGGAGGAGAAGGGTGATGCAGAGAGCGCGTAGATTGGTTGCCGTAATGGCGCTTTTGTTAGTCAGTGTTTCGCTCGCAGGTTGCGATGGCAATGTTGGCGTAGGGGTGAGTGTCGGTGTGCCGGTCGGAAGTCACGGGTATATGAGTGTGGGAGGTACTCGCTGGCGTTAGCCCATTGAGCGTCACTTACGAAGACAAGTCTTAGCAGGACAAGGCTTACCAAGACAAAAGTACCGATGGAATCGGCGCGGTGCGATTTTGCTGCGCCGGAGCAAATAATAAGAGTGCGATAGAAAGCACGATGTCCGATAATCTGAAAAACCAAATTGACAGGCCGATTGCGATTCTGCGCCGATTCCGGATGCAATTGCTGGTTATTGTCTCGGTTGTTGTCGTTTATGCCTTGCTGGGATTTATCCTTGCACCATGGCTGGTCAAAAGGGCTGCGATCGAAGGGGTCGCAAAGAATCTGCATGGCGGCCTGATGATCGAAGCTATCGCGATCAACCCCTTTGTCCTGAGCCTGAGGGTCGATGGCATCCAGCTTAATGATGCATCCGGCGACAAGCTGGCTGGCGTAGATCAAGTGTTCGTCAATTTCCAGTCGAGCTCATTGTTTCGCCGTGCCTGGACTTTTGATGAGGTTCATATCGTCGGTCCGGAGCTGTTCCTTGCACGCGATGCATCTGGCGTATTGAACGTGGCCGGCCTTGTGAAGGCAGAAGCGGACGCTTCACCGCAGCCGGCGGCACACGAAGAGGCATCGGCACCACGATTGCTGATTTTCGATTTTGCGATTCGCGAAAGTATCGTGAACTGGAGCGATCAGGTTCCTGTTGATCCGGTAACAACGTACTTCGGGCCGGTAAATATTGCGATTTCGGAACTGAATACGCTGCCGCAAAGACCCGGGCAGCAGGATGTCGTCATAACGACGGAATCTCAGGGCACCTTAAGCTGGTCCGGAAGTCTGCAGTTCAACCCGTTCAATTCTGCTGGTCGAGCGACAATTAGGGGATCGCACTTTCCTTTGGCGTCTGCCTATATGCGCCACGAAACCGGCCTGGATATTGTTGAGGGCAGCGCCGATGTCGGGCTGAATTACAACGTTGTAACGGGGGCGGACGGATCCCTTCACGCATCGATAGATGACTTCAACGTCATATTCTCAGATGTCCTCGTGCGCACATTTCACGGTACTGAAGCGAGTGCTGCCAATGAACGTGACTTGTTTGCTCTCTCACGCATTGCACTTAGCGGCGGATCAATGCGCTGGCCTGAGCAGGAGCTATCCATTGAATCGATTTCACTGTCAAATTCGCTGATTAGCCTATACCGAAAGGAAAATGGTGATCTCGATCTCGGACCAGAGAGCAGTAATGCGGCTGCTGCACCAGTAGAGGCCGATGCGGAAACAGAAAGCAATGGCAGTGCGTGGAGGCTTTCCCTGCAAGCGCTAAATGTCAGCGAAATGTCTGTTGCGCTTCAGGACCACAGCGTGGAGCCGGTTGCCGACGTAGGTATTGACTCGCTGAATCTTGAGATCAGGAATATAAGCAACGAGGAAGGGGCGAGCTTTCCGACGGATCTAAATCTCGTGCCCCGGGCCGGAGGGGAAATTGTGTTGAACGGCGATATGGTTTTGCTGCCGCAGCCAATTTTGGATTTCACGGTCAATGTGATCAGCCTGCCGCTGGCAGGTATGCATCCTTATCTAAAACCACTGGCGGACGTGAACCTGGATTCCGGCGCTTTGAACATAGCTGTCAGTATCCAAAGCAGCACGTCTGATTCATTACTCGTTGATGGCAATCTGGACATCGTTGATTTTCTCATTACAGAAACCGATGAAGGGTCGCGCCTGGGCAGTTGGGCAAAGTTTGACGTCAGGAATTTCGAGTTCAGCGATGCAAACAATTCACTAAAAATATCCGAGTTGCTCTTTCACCAGCCGTATGGCGACATTCTGATCGCAGAAGATGGCAGCATCAATCTGGGGCGTGTTGAAAAGACGACAGGGAGTCCAGAAACCGTTGACGATAGCCAGCAAGAGGACGTTGCAACGGGAGAGGCTCTGGCTGTCACAATAGGACAAGTACTGATCGAGAACGCAGCGGCGGATTTCGCGGACCTGTCGTTGCCGCTGCCGTTCGCTGCGAAAATTTCAAACCTGAATGGCAATATATCGACAATTGTTACCGGTAGCAGTGAACCTTCTGCTGTGGAACTGGAGGGCGCTGTAGACGAATTCGGTTTTGTCAGGGTCTCCGGCAGCGTTACCCCGCTGGACGTCAAATTGAACACTGATATCAAGGTCGCCTTCCAGAATGTAGAGATGCCAAAATTTTCTGCCTACACGATTCCGCTTGCCGGACGTGAAATAGCAAGTGGCAAACTGGATCTTGACCTCGGTTACAGAGTTACTGCCAGCGAATTAGCGGGTGAAAACAAAATAATTCTTCGCGACCTCGAGCTTGGCGATGAAGTGGCGCATCCCGACGCAATGAGCCTGCCCCTGGGCCTTGCGGTGGCGCTCCTTAAGGATGCAGACGGGAAAATAGATATCGATTTGCCGGTTAGCGGCAATGTTGATGACCCGGAGTTTCGTTACGGCGGCGTAGTGCTAAAGGCGCTGAGCAGCCTGATTATCAAAATCGTTGCATCACCATTTGCGCTGCTTGGGAATCTTCTGGGCGTCGAAGCGAGCGATCTCGAGTACATTACGTTTATCGAGGGTCGATCGGATCTGACGCCACCCGAGCGTGAGCGAACGGATAAGTTGGCGGAAGCGCTGGCGTTACGCCCGGCACTGCTACTTGAACTTGGCGGTGCTATTGCGCGCGACGCTGACGGCTACGCCCTGAAGGCAATGAAGCTTGATGTCCGCCTGGCAACCCTTGTGGAGCAGATGAATGTACAGAGCTCCGGAGAATCGATGTTTGCAGAACAGCAAAAGCTAGCGCTTGAGCAGCTGTATTCCGCAACAGAAGAAGATGCGAGCCCTTCTGCGACGCTGGTCGAGTTGCGTGCGCAGTTCACAACGGCAGCCGACGAAACCGCCGCCGTTGATGCCGTAGCGCAGTTTGACGAACTCGCCTACACCAACGAGCTGCGCCGACGCTTAATTGAGTTGCAGCCGATCGCTGACGAGGAGCTGGTGGCGCTGGCCAACGAACGCGCGGCATCAACGCGTGATGAAATCCTTCAGGCAAACCAGGAATTAGCTGGCCGCATTGTCATTAGCAAGCCGCAGGCAGTTGAGGCCGAATCAACAGGTGGCATTCGCATGAAAATTACATTGAGAACTGCGGATGATGAAGACCTCGTTGAGGATCAAAGCGGCAGCGAACTCTGAACCAGGCGGCCTGATTAGCTATTCGGTAGCAACGTCCTGACCCTTTGCGAGCGCTAGCGCAGCTGCGCATCTGTCAGCCGTGCCACTGGCGCGGTCTGCGGCGCCCTGCACGAAAAACGAAATTCCACCTGTCAAAAACGCAGCGCCACCGGATAGCAATACGCCAGACTTATCCAGTGTAATGCGTGGCGCTGCCATACTGCCGCCCAGCTGAATGAACGGCGTAAGAAACATGTCTGCACTGACACCAACACCGCGCCTTGGCTTCGTGTTGAAACTGATATCGAGCGCTTCCGTATTGAAGTCGATTTTGCCTTCGCCAACGATCGTCAATTTCTCACTCTGCGCCAGCATCGGCTCGATCTCGGCAACACCGTCAACAATATCGAGTGCAAAAATGGTGCATTCCCAGGCAGAGTAAGGCTCGTCTTTTGCGAACGGATTCAGCGCGCCAAAAAGTTGCGCCACTATATCGGCCGAAAAGAATCCCATTGCAGAGTTGTCGACCTTTCCTGCTCCCTGCGTTAACAACACTTTGCCATTGGCGTTAGCTGCCAGGGCGCGCATAGAGTTACCGTTCGACTCGATGTCAGCGGACAATCCAATGAGCGGAATATCGGCGACTGGCCGTTCATTGTTTTCGCTAAGACTGAGGCGCAGATCGGTGATGTCGAGATTTACATCAAGATCTGCATTCGACTCGCGCGATGAGAGCGAAACCTCCAGCGCGGCGTTGCCGCCGGCGGCCACCACGAAACCTGATTCCAGATCCAGCGTACCCTGCTCAAGTTTCGCAGCGCCCGTTAACGCTTCAAGGTGCAACGGCCCCTGCACGAACTCGTCGATAGTGACCTGGAAATCTGCAAATCCGGCACTCAGTAAATCAAAAGGCAACGGTTCGTCAGTAAAGACAAATTCGTCGGTCGGTGCTTCATCCGCAGAGTTGCCTTCAATTTCCGCCTCTTCATCTGCAGATGTGCTGGCTGTGGTTTGCGGAGCGTCCATAAAGGGCGTCAGATCCAGGTGTTTTGAATGGACCTGGCCAGTGACAGAGATAGTGTCTTCGAGCTGCACAGTCAGGTCACCAGAGGCGTCGCTGTCT
>JBLHLN010000052.1:0-10834 GCA_047620565.1 Woeseiaceae bacterium | reverse complement strand
TTCGACTAATGACAGCAGTTTCAAGGCTCGCTCTGAGTCGCCGTAAGCGATCAGCACGTCCGCGAAATCGACGGCGCTAAAGTAATTTGCGTGATTGATCTGCAGCGAATCGATAGTCCGAAACTCGGGAAAGTAGGTAAGGTAAAAGTTGCGTATTTCAGCAGCCTTGCCGCTCTCAAGTGCAAAGCCCTTGGAAATTGCCATCGGAATGGCCCAGTAGGCGCGTTCATAGATATTAGGTGGTGTCCGGCGCCCGAATTGCGACGCGGCCAGTTTATCTCCTCGAAACGCGTAAAGGCTGGCCCGTACGGGAATCGTAAAGGCAGAGTCGGGGTAAAATTCAATGGCTGTGTCCATCCAGCACCAGGCAGTCTGATCATCGCCGAGATCCGCATACAACCGAGCAAGTCCGGCAAGTGAAGTTTCGTTGTTTTTATCGCTCGCCAGGTGTCTAAAAAACCATTCGGCGGCAAGGTCCAGCCTTCCGTCCACGCCCCATCGGTTGTAGGCGCTGAAGGAAAATCCGTATACAAAGTCTGGATCGATCTCAGTGATTTTTCGTATGGCAGCCGAGGCTTCATCAAATCGCCCTAACGCCTCAAGTGCAACGGCTATATTTGCGTAGACAATCGCGGAATGAGGGTCTTTATCATGGGCCTCAAGGAATACCTGCAACGATAATTCCGGTTGGCCCAAGACCGACCATAAATGCAGTCCATACCACATGAGACCCTGGGCATAATTAGGTGCCAGCTCCAGTCCGCGTTCGTAATTAATTGCGGCAGCCCCGTAATTTCCCGCATATTCCTCGATAGCGGCCAGGGAAATGTAGGCCTCACCGGATTGATCATCCAATTCGAGTGCCCGCGTAATAAATGGCCGGGCTTCGCGTGAGACGACTAACGGTGACTTTCCCGCATAGTCAAATTGCAGCAGGATTGTGTCCGCCATTCCTACGTAAGCAAGTGCGAAGTCCGGGTCCAGCTCGATTGCCCGCTCGAAATGTGTTTCTGCCTCAGAGAGGGCATGTTTGGTCCGCCTCGTCATCCATTGACGACCGAGCAAGTACGCCTCATAGGCTGCGAGGTTCTCTGTCGGCGTCAATGCGAGCCGCTGTTCTTCCTGCTCTGTAAGATTGGTGCGCAAGGCGCCGGCAATCGCTGTGGCGATTTCCGTCTGGATTTCGAATATGTTGGCTGCGGTCAGGCCGCGGTCATAAACTTCGGCCCAAATATGTTCATCCGTCACGGCATCGATCAATTGCACGTTGATGCGAACGCGGTCTCCCGCTCTCTGTACGCTCCCCTCCATGATTGTGCCGACGTCCAGTTCCTCGCCAATAACGCGCATGGTTTTTTGTGTGTCGCGGTATTGCAAGACTGAAGTGCGGGAGATGACTTTGAGCGAGGATATTTTCGCAAGCTGAGTAAGGATGTCATCGTGAATGCCGTCAACGAAGAATTCGTCACTTTCAGCGTTGCTGCGATTAACGAAAGGCAGGACAGCAACGGAAAGCGAGTCACTTGTTATGGCCGGTGTAGCAGGAGCTTGCTCTGCAGTTGAAGCTGACCTTTGCGCTTCGTTGGCTGAGTCTGGCGTTGAAAACCTGTCGGTGAGCAACACGCCCACTGCCAGAACCAGGACTACGATAATGAGCCTGTCGAGTCGCCGGCCGGTCTGCGGGGCTATTGATTTTTCCCGGTCAATCTCTTTTTCGCGTTTCACGCCCTCCGGCGTAATTTCGAATGCCCAGGCAAATGCCATGGCAACCGGAAAACCGAGGGCCGTCAGAACGAGGATCATCTGCATGACCCACGGCGGCGCAGATACGCTTTCAATAACCAGGTCGACGACTTGAAGAATCAGCCAGGCGGCTGCGACGTAGGCAATGCCAACCCTCACGACGTTTCGTCGCTTCAGTTCGTCAAATAAACTGGCCATCCAGGCTCCGGGTTCCCTTTAGCAGCTGCTCAAGATACCAGAAAACAAGGACTTGCAGGCCCGGATATTGCTGAATCCCGGCAACTGCCAGGAGCACCATGGTTCGCGGCTAAAGCCGCTCCTACGCCCAGTTCCTACCTGGATAGGGATGCGTCGCTGTCAAAAGCCTTGAGCACTTCCCGGGTCAGGTCCCAGCGGTTGAAACCCTGTGCGCCGAAGTCGAGTCCGCGACGCACAATTACCAGGTCGTGGGACGGAACAACAATTACATATTGGCCACGATTGCCGGCGGTCGAATAGGCGTCTTTTGGCACATCTGTTCTGTCATCAGGAACGAGCCACCACTGGCCACCATAAAAATTTCCAGTTTCTTTCGTCGCCGGCGCGGGCGTTCTTACGAACTTGATCCAGTCCTCCGACAGCAATCGCTCGCCATCCCAGACGCCGTTTTGCTGGTAGAGCAATCCAAAGCGGGCAAGGTCGCGCGCATTGGTGTACATCTGGCTGGACAAAATGAAATCGTGAAAACGATCCGCGCTGACCAACGTGTTCCGCATGCCTATTTTGTCCAGCAACGCCTTTCGTGGAAACTCGTGATAGGCCTTGTCACTGCCCAGCGCCTGTTTCATCGCATAAACCGCCAGGAGGGTGTCGTAGTTTTCGTAGTCCCAGTAGGTTCCCGGCTCGCGTACCAAGCCGCGATCACGCATGCCCTGGATGGAACTGGCACCCGCCCAATAGGCGAGGCCGGATCCTGTGGCATATTCCCTGTTGAAACTGTCGACCGGATAAAGCCCGGTAGACATATTGAGTGCGTGCCGCAATGTGATTTCGTTTCGCGGGTCGGTTTCGTGCGAGATGACGTCGGGGCCCCACTGAAAACCGAGCGGCTCATCGAGTTGCATCTTCCCTTCGTCGACCAACATGCCGATCAGGGTAACTGCGATACTTTTCGCGGTTGACCAGGTCCTCGTACGCGTCGTCATGTCGGCATTGTTGTCATAGCGCTCATGAATGATGTCGCCCTTGTGCACAACCATCAGGCTCAACGTGACTTGCTCTCTTGATTCCCGAACGAAGGCCCAGTCGGATGCAGCCTGTAACTCGTCCTCGTCGATGTAATTGGGTAGCGCTTTTTCCGGCACCAGGTCGCCGTTTGGCCACTCAGTTAATGTGGCGTCAAAGTCCGGATAGGGCATTTCGAGTTTTGGCAAGGTATCGATATCGTCAAACGTCTGGTCCGGCGCCATAACGACGCAACCTATGCCTTCACGAAATGCAGCCCGAATTGTTGTTCCAGTGGTAGGACCACCAATAGCGACCGCCTGCAAATCTTCATGAACCTCATATTCCCCACCATCCGGTGTGCCGACTATGCCGCCGAATCGATCGTTGTCGAGGTAGGCAAGTTCATGTCGGAATACGTGT
Source organism: Woeseiaceae bacterium (assembly GCA_047620565.1). Taxonomy (GTDB): domain Bacteria; phylum Pseudomonadota; class Gammaproteobacteria; order Steroidobacterales; family Woeseiaceae; genus SZUA-117. The sequence continues at coordinate 7,465 of JBLHLN010000052.1, read as the reverse complement.
CGCAGTTCCCGCTTTGAGGTAAACAGGCCGTTGCATTGCAGCACCGCCTGAACGCCGTTGCGAATCATCTGTCGGTTCTCGCCGAAGTAGTCATAAGATTCCACTTGTTGCGCTGTTGCTTGTTGTGCAATGGCACTGGATCCAACAAGCATCAGGAATACAGATATCAGGAGACGTTTCATGGGGTACCACCGGCAGGCTGCATGGGCGTAAGTAATGCAATATAAACGATGCCTGCCGCAGCGCAAGATCGGCGTAGCGTCTGGTGCAACAAACGGGTCAATTGGCGGCATACAGTGGTATGTTTACAGGGCATTCCAAATACGGGTCGGGGAGCATTTTAGTGCGGAAAATCAATTTGGTGTTATGTGTATGGCTGTTGTCGATCGCCAGTTCTGTTGGTGCCCAGGATACTGGTTCTGACCCAATGCGCGAATTTGGGACTACCGCCAGCAACGTATTTTTCTACTATGAGGATGTTGAGGCGGCGACGAAGTTTTACCGGGAGATCATGGGCTTTCGACTGGCGGCGGATTACGGTTTCGCGAAGATCATGCAGGTGGCGCCAAAGTCGTTCATTACGCTGGTCGACCATACAAAAGGCATGCATTCCGCAGATGAACCGAAAACGACAGCAATTGCGATTGTCACAGATCAACTGGACGAATGGTGGGAATACGTCCAGACGCAGGACATCGAATTGCGCTCGACGGAATACAAGCCGGTGGATGGCAAACCGCATGACGGCTTTGTTGCTGTCGATCCCGAAGGTTATTTTCTCGAGTTTGAGCGATTCAATCCACATCCGGAGAATGATCAGTTAATGCCGTTGCTGGATGCCACTGAAACACTACTGGCCGACTCGTCGTCCAATGTTCCTGCCGGACTGGGATTCAAAGCGACCATAGTCTGGTTCTATTACAAAGATATGGAAGGCATTCAGCGTTTCTATGAGGATGTGTTGGGACTCGACCTGGTTGTCGACCAGGGCTGGGCGAAAATATATCAAATCGGGCCGACCGGTTATTTCGGTCCGGTCGATGAGCAACGCGGCATGCACAACTACACTGAGAAAAAAGCAGTGACGCTATCGTTTATCACCGGAGACATTGACGGCTGGTATCAATATGCGATCGGAAAAAATGCAATTGAAATGCGTTCAGAAGAAGTTTCGGATACAGATCGATACCGTGCCTTCGTTGCATATGATCCCGAGGGTTATTTCCTCGAATGGGACATATTCAAGAACATGGCAGAAAACAGCGCATTGGTTGACGCGATCAACTCAGAGTAGGTTATTCAGCGATCGAATTTTGCTGGTCAGGAATTTCTGTTTGGCCAATCGTCCGAAACCGATTGTTCCCAGAAGCGGGCGGCCATACGGAATTGGTGGATCGCAATAGTGGCGGTGCCCAGTATGCCGATCATTGCAATAGCACCAGTATCACTGGTAATTGAAACGTAGGCGCCAAATATCACCATAGCGCTGACGCCCACAAATGCACCAACAAAATCCCGCGGTTTCGCCGGCTTCAGATTAACGAAAAATTGCTCGTTCTGACCATCACGCCGCGCACGTCGCATGGTTCTGTGGCTGATCCAGACCATTAGCGCAAAAATTGCTGCGTAGGAGATCATCCAGCCACCAATATGTTCAGCGCCCAGTAGCTCAATCAAAACGAATTCCAGTAATCCGATCGCGAACGGGTAAATCGAGTCAGTGGTGGTCGGGACCCATCGCAAACGCATTACGTGGCTCGCATACACCACCCAGATCAGGACCAGTCCGAGAAACGTTGACGCAAGCTGAACCCACGTGAGCAGGGAAATCCAGGTCATCTCCCATACTTGCGGATTGTCCCTGATAAAGGTCCAGAGGAATTCCAGCGCCAGCGCCTGCACAATACTAAGCAGTGTCAACAGGACCGTTGGCAGGTTGGTTCTGGCGCGCTCGCGGATTTCCTGCATGGACCTTGCTTCACAACAGTGGGATTCGTATTGTAGCTCGAATCCGCTGAGTCCTGAGCCAATTGAGGGTGTGGGTTAGTTACCTGAATCAGAGAGAATTTTTTCAATCTGGTCAGCGGCATTCGAAAACGCCGGGTCTGCCTCTAATGCCCGCCGATAGTAGTTCAGCGCAGCATCGCGATTGCCCATGTAGAGATTGACCTCAGCGAGGCTGTCCCAGGTGTTTGCAGATGTTGGAAACAACTCGGTGTTAATGCGGAGTATCTCCCTTCCTCCCTCCAGATCACCTGCTGTTGCCGTGGAATAGCCCGCCGCGTTGATACGGGCTTCCACTGTAGCGAGAAATTCCTCATCGTCGCTGTTGTCAGCAACAAGCTGGCCAATAATGTTTGCGGGCTCGTCCGTTTCCAGTGCCGCATCCACTTTGCTGTTCGCACCGCGGAGATAGGTGTATCGGTCCTTTAGCTTTTCCCTTCGTTCGTCAATCAGTGTTTTGCTAACGTAGCGGCCATTCACAGAAATGCCGCTAACCTTGCGTGCATTGCGAATATCTTCGAGCGGGTTCTCGTCAACAATGACGAGATCCGCACGGAATCCAGGCAGTACCTGGCCGAAACGAACGTTTTCATCAATGTAACGGCGTGCAAATTGGCCGGCATTGCGCGTGCCAATTGCCAGTGCATCGAAGTTTGAGAGTCCTGCTTTGACCAGTTCAGTAAGCTCGCGGTGAGCCGCCTTTCCGGGAAACAGACCTGGAATCGCGGCGTCGGTGCCAATGACCTGCAAGATTCCCGCTTTCTGGAACTGCCGCGTCAGTTCGAGCATCAACTCGTATTTCCATTGCTCACGGATGACGAAATTTTCAATGTTGGAGCGACGGTTGATGTTTCCGCTTTCCCACATTGAAGCGGTTGCAGGATGCAGGTAAGGAAAATCCGAATCATTCCATACGATGTCGAGATCGTCCCACATGACGAGGTCAGTAAATGTGAATGACAGGTCGGGCATGGCGGCGACGTTGTTAGCCAACATCACATCAATGAGTGGGGCAAGTTTCGACATGTCGGGCTGGTAATTCGCAGGCATACGGTCATCGGTGTAGCGTGGTCCACCGAAATAACTGAAGAACAATTCTTCGGTGTGTGCAACCGCGTCTTGTCCGCCAGAGAGAGAGAGCAGGGTGTCGAATTTCCTTGGTATATGGCCGATGACCGGCAAGCCGACCTTTCGCGCCTCGTCGACGGTAGCTTCAAATTCGGGTTGGTCGATGTTGTTGTAGATCTTTATAAAGTCGAAACCGCCATCTTTGAGATTCCTAACCTCCTGCCGTGCGGTCTCCGGGTCTGTCAACTCGAATGAATCCCCGCTCAGGCGCGGCTCACCGTCAAAGATCCGGTTGGTCGTGTAAACATTGGGACCAAGAATCGTTCCGCGCTTGACCTGCTCGCGAAGATTGAGGATTTCGGTACCGGGCAGACCAGTGCCGCCCAAATGCATAATTGTCGTAACACCCCAGGCAAGATAACTGACGAATTCATCTTCACGGGTTATGTGGACATGCAGATCGGCAAGACCCGGCATGAGGTAGCGATTCCCGCCATCGATAATGGTCATGTTTGCAGGAATGGTTGTACTCGCCGTACTGCTGATGCTCTGAATGGCACCGTGTTCCACAATGACGGTCTGATTTTCAAGCAACCGCTCTTCGTCCATCGGGATGACGTTTATCCCCGTAATAGCGAAGCTATCGCCGGTGGCGGTCTGAGCCAGGACGAATTGTGCGGGCAGCACGAGGGCTAACGCCAGGCATATAGAATAAAAAGTCCTGCGGCGAGAAAACATAGTCGGATACTCCGATTTTTACGTTTTGACGCCGCAGGTAAGCAAAGGGTTTAGCGTTGCAATTCCCTGGTCCGCAATTTCTGCGGGATTTGTACGAATCTGGTGATGTGACTGCCCACTCCTCGGGGGAGAAGGAAGTGGAGCAGCATTCTTAGTGAGAACGTAATCCCGACAAGCGGGATCAGGACGCAAAAGAATATCCAGATCAACACGTGCATGTCACAGTTCGCTTAGATAAGAGAGATAATCAAACTAACTGCAGCAATAGCAACGATCGTATAGATGTAGCACCAAACGCCACGGATCATTGCTTTGTTCTTCAGGGCTTGCAGCAGAAAAACCCACGATGACGCGATGGCCACAATGGCTATCGCGAATGCTGAGCCGTAGGCAACGAGAAAGCTCGGTGGAGGCGTCCAGACATAGGCAATCAGGACCTGTAGTCCCGCTGCGGCAATTACAGCCGTCAGGACACTCAGACCAAACCCACCAATGCCATATCCGATTTTCTTTGTCGTTGTCATGTCGACTCCTTTTTAAACTCCCAAAGGTTGAAACTCAAAAAGACCTTGTTAATTCCTGCGTTTATGGAACGCGAGCATTTCGACGATTGCTGCCGCCTCCGAAACACCCTTCTTATAGGCAGGCGTCTTCGACGGCAGGATCGACCGTTGCAGCATTACTCTGGAGGCGGCCAGCGATTGGGCGCCCTCATCGTCGAGTAACGCATATACGTAGGCGACTAGTTCCTGAACCCGCGGGTCCAGTTCAAGGCGCTCGCACAAACCGGTTATCAGTCCGCAAGCCATTGAGTGCCGTTCGTCGTCTTCCTGCAGCTCTGTGAGACAAAGCGAACGAATCCAGATATGCGCTGCACGTGCGACGGCATCTGCGGTTTCCAGCGATCGATTGCTGTGCGGTTCCTGCGTTTTCTTTTCAAACTGAATTTGCATGCCGGAATTCTGGCGATTTCAACAGATTTGCTCTTGTCAAATTCCATCACATTCGATTCAATATGCCCCGTATGCTCTATGAACCCTCAACACTAGCCTCGCTGACCGGCCTGCTTGCGACCTCGCTCCGGGACGAATACGACGTTGATCCGGCACCGATATTTTTCCGCGCCGGTATTCCCGTCATGCCCAAGGGTTCGCCACAGCAGCGTTATCCGCTATCGACCGTTCGCGACCTGTGGAAATTCAGCAGGGAGGCATCCGGTGATGAGGCAATAGGTCTGAAAACCGGCGCCTATGCCAGGCCACCTCTCTTTTACGCATTTGGCTACTCCTGGATGGCGAGCTCGACCCTGCTCGGCGCCCTGCAGCGCCTGATGCGTTATTACCAGTTAATGTCGACGGCCTCAGTTGTGGTCAAGCTGACCGAGCTGGAGGACAGCTATGCCTTGTCGGCAGAATTTCCGGAGGAATCCAAATGCCCGCGGAAGGAGGGCATCGACTGCGGCATGACAGCGTTACTGGCCCTTTGCGACATCGTTGCGGAAAAAGAAATCCGGCCGATACACGTTAAGCTGACTTGCCCTGCGACAGTTCACCCCCAGGCCTATCGAGATGCGTTGCGCGCTCCGATCGAATTCAATGCGCCGGTTGGTACGTTTTATTTTTCAAAAGAAACGCTGCTCGAGCCATTGCCACATGGCACACCGGATGTCGCGAAAGCAACCGACAAAATCGCCGAGCAATACATTGAAACTTTGGATCCACACAAAGTGGCGTCGCAGGTACGAAGGCTTTTGATCTCACTTTTGTCGTCGGGTAAAGCGGACCAGGAACTGGTTTCCAAGCGCCTCAATCGCAGTGCCAGCACATTACAAAGACAGTTGGCCGATGAGGGTCTTACTTATCGCGAGGTTCTGGAGAGTACTCGACGTAGCCTTGCTGAAGACTATCTGACCGATGGAAAGCACTCACAGGCGCAGATTGCATTCATGCTTGGATTCTCAGATCAGAGCAATTTTTCGCGCGCGTTCAAGCGCTGGACAAATGTGAGTCCTAAACAATTTCAGGATGCGGCATCCGGCTAGATCGATTAGCGATTGCATCGATATGGTAGTGGCTGGACGGTTCGCTCGTCAAAACCGCGTCCCGCCATCGTCGCCATGAAGTTTGGATAAAGATTTGCATCGAAGTGCGGGTAACCCGTAAACGAATAGATCGTTTCATAATCACCTGCTTCGTCATATTCGACAAACAAACTGTCCGCCGCGTCGTTGTCGCCGAGTATCTTGTAACTTAACCATTTGAACGAGAGATCATTCGGATATTGCAACAAGGCCCGTGCCTGCAGACGCGAGGCATCTGCATTTCGTTGCTCCGCACAGATCTGTCGTAATTCTGCGAGATAACGATTGTCAGTCGGCAGATTGCTGCCAAGGATTTCAGGAAGAATATTGCTCGCGCCGTCAATGTCACTCGTGTAAAGCAACAAGCGGTGCGCCTGGTACAAAATAGAAGCATCCTGGTGAAATTTGTCGATCGCGTCGTTGGCAATTGTGTGCATCAGCTCCTGGTTTTCAGTGCCGCGCAGTGCCTGTATCCATTGATTCGCAAAACTTCGCGTAAACTCCTTCGTTGCATATTCCTTCTGAATGATTTCTTCAATTTCGTCGGTCCTGCCCATGCGTCGTAGCAAATTCATTCTCATTCCATGACCGCGCTCAGTGTTGGGCCGCTTTTGGAGGTACTCAGTTATCAGTCCCAGCGCGCGTTTTATCTGCAGTTTGTCCGAAGCCTGCAAACCCTGGTAGAGCAATAAAGTTGTTTCGTCCTTCTCTGAACGAACTGCATTCGACAATGCTTCATCGCGTTTTTGCACTCTTTCTTCGTGGGACAGATCAGTCAGGCCAAACATAATTTGGTTGGTCTCAAGCTGTAGAGACCAGAACAAATGTAACCTGTCATACGCGGCGGAAAAATTCGGGTCCAGCGATACGGCCAGTTCCCACGAATCACGGGCATCAAGAAAAAGATAAACATCTCCCGACTCGCCGCCATCCTGCAATGCGCCGTTGCCTGTTAAATATGCCTCGAAAGCGGGGACGGAACTTGTTCCGACCGACATCATTTCGGCAAGTGCCTCAGGATCCATCGCAGTTTCCAGTGCCTGTGCGATCTGAATGGCAATCTCTTCCTGAATCGCGATGATGTCTTCAGGCGTTCGATCGTAAGTTGCTGACCAGATATGAAAACCGTCGTTAGCACGAATCAGTTGCGCGGTGATGCGAATTTTGTCGCCGCCTTTGCGCACGGATCCTTCAAGAATGTGATCCACGCCGAGCTCGGTCGCGATGGTCGGAATGGGTGCAGTTGATCCTTTGTAGCCAAACGAGGAAGTTCTTGCAGCGACCAGCAGGTCCGGCGTCTTTGCCAGTGAGTTTAGAATTTCCTCTGTGAGGCCATCCGCGAACCACTCTTGCTCTGTATCGGATGACATGTTGACAAAGGGCAGAACCGCGATTGATCGATTGACGTCATCTGTGACAATAATTGCCGACTCGACGACAGGTTGTTCCGTAGCAACCTGTGTGGTCGCATCTTGTTCCACTTCTGGGAGTGATTGTCGGTCCCAGATGAAGTATCCGAGAGCGACAACCAGCGCCGCAATGATGACGAAATCGAGTTTTCTTCCAGTGGAGCCC
>JBLHLN010000051.1:0-10843 GCA_047620565.1 Woeseiaceae bacterium | reverse complement strand
AGAGCGTATCACGCACATGCAAGGCCGTGGATGGCGAATGGCATTTTAGCCTTTCTCTGTGCTCCTCGCCAAACGCTTCATGGTGCGACGCTTCCACAGCCTGTAACTCTCCAGCAAAAGAAGCAGCACAAAGTGAATGAGACCCGGGACGAAGTCGAACGCGATAAAAATCCAATGCGCAAAGGCAAGGAGCGCTGCGGCATAGACCCAGCGGTGTAACTTTTTCCAGCGCCGCCTGAGACGCCTGACCGACACGTCATTACTGGTTGCGGCAAGCGCTATGAAAATCGCCAGGGCCAGCCAGCCGGTCCACATCGAAAATTCGGCCGCCTCCTCAACAACGAGACCTGCGCTACCTTTATGATTCAGATAGACCAGCGTGTGCAACACGGCGTAGGCAAAAGATGCGACACCAAAATAACGACGCTGATGCAGCAACCAATTAGGCCATCCGGCATTGCTGAACATTAAGCGCAACGGCGTAACCGCCAACGTGATCATAAGCAACCGGGCTGAAAACTCGCCGGATACATGAATAATTTCGCCGTAAAAAAGGTCTCCGGCACGAAATGCGTTAGTCATCCAAAAAAACGGCAGAGCCAGCAACAGCCAGAGGAAATACCTGGTGTACGGGCCTGTCGGCAGTTTGCTAGTCATTTGTCCAGCCGAATGAGGGTCGAGGACGACAATATCGTCAGAATTGTCTGCGAAGTAAAGGCAGACGCCCCCGGGAATTGTCAGCATTTGTTATGGCCCGTTGACGCAGTAATATGGCCATAGTTAGTATCCGCTGACTGAATAGCCTGCCGGGCCTAAAAAGGGAAAATTAGAGAATGCGAATCCGCAAATACCGAAACATTATTTTTGCCGCCTTATTGACGCTGAGTGCTGCACAGGTGGTTGCAAACCATCACGAAGGCGTTCTGAACGCGAATACTGCCTCGGCGGAGGAGATCGCGGGACTGCCGCATATGGACGACACACTTGCAGCAGTGGTAATCAACAACAGCCCATTTGTCACAATCGGTGAGCTGAACAACATACTCGGCGCAGACCTGAGCGAAACAGAGCTTGAAGAATTGTACGGACGCCTGTTCGTGCCGATAAACCTGAATGAGGCGTCAAATTCGGACATTCAACTTATCCCGGGCGTGGGCGGTCGAATGGCGCACGAATTCGAAGAATATCGGCCTTACTCGAATATGGAACAGTTTCGTCGCGAAATAGGCAAGTATGTCGATGAAGCCGAAGTTGCTCGTCTTGAGCAATACGTGACGCTCGATTAGCCGACATACGATTTACTATTTACGATTTACTAACAGATCGGGAACACACGAAAGGCATTACGTCGGCCTGGCTGAAGCTGGGATTGGTTTCCCTGGTGTTTGCCGGCATCTTTTCCGTGCTGTTGGTTCTGGCCCGGACTCCAATCGTGCAGGGCTGGATTCCCTTCCTGAATTTTTTCCAGGTGGCGCTGGTAATCCACGTTACGCTGTCCGTGCTGATCTGGCTGCTGTGCGTCTCCGCGGCGATGTGGAGTTTGAGTTCACGTGACGACAGGAAAACCTGGGACCTGGCCTCATTCCTGCCGGCGGCCGCAGGTACTGCGATCATTATAGTCGCCCCGTTCGTCGGCGCCGGCAATCCGCAAATGAGTAACTACGTCCCGGTTCTTCAACATCCGCTGTTTTTTGCCGGGTTGCTTCTGTTTTCAGCAGGAATTTTCAGCCACCTGATCCGCGCCCTGGCTTCACGGCAGGCTATCGCAGGCCAACTGACCGGTAGCGACGCTCTTAAGTCCGGCATTTCTATATCCGCAGGCGTTACCGGTGCCGCCTTTATTTGTGTTCTGGCTTCGTACGCGGGAATTCCAGCGGATATGGATGGCCAGATCTATTTCGAGTTCCTGTTCTGGGGTGGCGGTCACCTAATTCAGTTTAGTTACACGGCTTTGATGATGGTTTGCTGGGTGGTTCTTGCCTGCGCCGGCGGCTGCAAGTTCGAGTTGACACCGCGCCTTACACTCGTGTTCCTGGTGTTCCTGTCGTTGCCAATTATCGTCGTGCCATTTCTCTATCTCGCCCACGACGTAACGTCACCCGGGCACAGGCTCGGTTTTACAGAACTGATGAAGTACGGCGGACTGTCGTGCCTGCCGCTGGGCCTGGCTGTCACTGCGAGTTTGTTTAGCCGCGAGAAAACGACCGCTGAAGGACGATATCTGTACGCCGCGTTGCTTGCATCGATGCTGCTCTTTGCGACCGGGGGCGTACTCGGCTTCATGATTTCCGGTCTTGATATTGTGATCCCCGCTCACTATCACGGCGCAACTGTGGGCGTGACCATCGCGTTCATGGGCCTTACCTATTATCTGTTGCCAAGACTGGGCTATCGCGCTCCGACGGCGCACATGGCGTACTGGCAACCTCTCCTCTATGGCGCAGGACAACTCATGCATATCATCGGCCTGGCCTGGACCGGTGGTTACGGCGTACAGCGAAAAACCGCGGGGCTTGCGCAAGGAGTTGATCGTCTCGGCGAAATCGCCGGCATGGGACTGATGGGCTTTGGTGGCCTGATTTCAGTAATCGGCGGATTAATGTTTTTGATCATCACCTATAAGGCAATGCGCGGCGGGCGGAACGATTCAATCGATTGACCGGGAGCGGCAGCACGCTCAGCCACCACAGACCACAATTGCACCCGGCTTCAATGGCGCGGCGATTCTAACTTGCCATGCAATCTCGCATCGAATGTTGAGAAATGTTGTTCGAACCACGCGCCGAGGCGCTCCTGCAGCTTCGTTATGCCGTGCGCCGGATTAGCCTGGACATCGTCCATCATCGAGCGTAGCTGATCGAGCAGATCTTCATGGTCTTCTTTGTGCGCAGCATACTCCGCATAAGAACTTCGCTGCATTTCCCGTTCTTCCAGCGCGAAATGTGCGGATATAGCGGCGTGCACATCGCCCAGGAATTGCTCAATGGAATCGACATCCTTGCGCTCATGCATTTCATCGTAAATCGCGTTGATCAACGCGATCATTTGCTGGTGCTCGTAGTCGACAGATTCACTGCCAACTGAATATTCGCTTCTCCAGTTTAGAAAGCTCATGGTCATCTGATCTCGAAGTCATTCAGCAATTCATCGAAGCCAATCACAAGATTCTGCCCGGGCTTGATCGAAACTGATTCTATCCGCTCATAGTCGAAGGTCTTGTCTGAGCCCGAATCGTTCATGGCCATACGCAATTCATAGTCGCCGGCTGGTACGGTAATGCGACGGTAAACATTCGCCTTGCCGTCGTTCCATAGACCACTGGGTGCCAGGGTTTCGGCGAACAGCAATTGCTCGTCGGCAAACAGGCTCACGTAAACGAGATGTCGTTCCCGTGGACAATCGTTGGGTTTACGCATATTGGGTGGCAGCTCATCAAGCTCCTCCTGGGACAAGGCACGACACTGGCCGATGCGCTGTCCGGCGTGCGAAAATGTAATAGAAACAATGGCTTCCTGGTCCTCCAACATTCTGTATGGCGGCCCGCTCGCGAACAAAAACACGGCGCCTGCGAAAACGATGTAGGCAAGAACCTGGCGCAAATAGCGGATCATGCTGCGACAGTCCCGTCGTTTTCGCTATCGTTTTCGTTTTCGTTTTCGTTTTCGCCACGGTCAGGCAAGGACGCGCGAAAAGCGTTGACCTGTGCAGTCAGATTTCCATCATGCTGTGGAAAGTGTGTCCATGCCGTGGCGATTCTTCTGTCATCTACGCGTTTCCTCATGTGTGGATCGCGTTGCCGGGTAACCCTGTCTTTGCTCCATTCAGCGCCGAATCGATAACGGCAATCGCAGTCTCCGCAGCCGGCGAGAAAGACGCCATCCGCCTGATCCCTGCTTAGCGCATAGTCAATAAATGACGGCGGAATCTGTCCCATACATTCAACCTCAACGACAGCTTCGCCGGCTCGGCGTAAGGCCGGTCCACTCTTGCTGTCACGACAACTGAAGTTGAGAACCCGCGTGTTTCCCGTCAGCGTCGCAGCAATATCGCGAATCGTCTGGCGCAATTCCGCAGCGGGGAGTCTCGGCAAGTCGATCCCGGGAATTAGCTGGCCACGGGTACGAAAAGGTGTCGCCGTTGGGCAGGCACCAACGCAAATGCCACAGCGTAAGCACAGGTCCGGATCGACGACTGCCTCGTAGTCGAATTTCATACCATCACTTCTTGGCGCCATTTGAATCGCTCCAAACGGGCAGTCTTCGGCACAACGCTGACAACCGTTGCAGTTATCCAGGTTCACTACAGCCGGCAACGATTTTTTTGCCGGTGGAAGCCATGGCGCGACGAAAATCAGCGCCGAGACCGAAACAAGCAATAACCAGACGAGGCCTGGCGACCACATGCCCACCAGTGGATAGACATGCAAATAGAACCAGTCGAGCCGCAACGATTGCGGCGCGAGCGCCAGATTCGCCTTGTCGTGACTTTCTGCAGGAAAAATCAACGCAAGAACCAGCAATGCGACGAGCGTTCCCGCCATCAACTGACGTGGCGGGTTGATGCGCGGGCGCGTCAGGCGAAATACGTGTAGCCAAATTCCGAACACCAGGAAAATTGGCAAGCCAATTAAGTGCAGAAACGCCATTAGCGTGAAAAACCGATCACTCAGCGCTGCATCCGTCAGAAAATTCGCAGCCATCGAGTCCGTAAAAATCGGAATTCGATCCATAAGCTCCGCCGAAGTAATTGCAACGTACTGCGCGAGCTCGTCCCAAACGAGCCAGTAGCCGGTAATGCCCAAAACAAACAACATCCATACCAGCGGCAACCCGGTAATCCAGGTAAACCAGCGCTTCGCCCGATAGCTGTCGAAAGAAAACTCTCTCAGGATGTGTAGTGCCAGCGTGATAATGGCGCCATCGGACGCGTATCGGTGCAGGCTGCGCATGATGCCGCCGAGATACCATTGTTCGTATGTCAGGTATTCAACGGAATCAAATGCGCCGGAAACGCTGGTGCGGAAAAAAATGAACAGCCAGATGCCGCTGATTAATACTATCCAGCAGAAAAATATCGTAAGCGCACCAAGATGATTAAGAGGATTAACTGACGCGCTGAATCCGCCCGTCAGCAAACGTTGCAGTAATCCGAAACCGCCCCGAGCGGTTTTTTGCATAAGAGTAAGCAATGATTTGCTCGCTGATCAGGTTTTCCGGGCAGGATGAAAGCCCCGCCACAGGTAAGTAGCGACAGACAATACGATCATAAAGCCGATAGCAATTTGAATGAACAGAGAGTTGTCAATCTCGTAGCGACCGCTGGAGGGATTATACACAGTACAAAATAACCGTACGCGGTCCACAAGGCTGGCAAGCACGTGACCGTCCGATTCCGGTCGATTCAACACCAGGTCCTTTAACGGTTCGACAAGCCACGGCAGCTCGAAATTGATGCCATAAACCTGACTGTGGACCACGCCGTTGCGGTCAATGACCGTAACCTGGTTCAGGTGGTCAAAGCCACGGGGCGATGTAAAAAACAAAAAGCCGAGGTCCTGCGACAACGCTTCGATCGTGTCTTTGGATCCGCTCAGGAAACGCCAGCCTGTTGCGAAGACACCCTGCTCCCTCGCGAACGCGCGCATGGCATCCGGTGAGTCATGCGCGGTATCGAAACCAATGGTCAATATTTCAAAGCTGTCCTGACCCAGCACGTCACGAGCAGCACGTGTCGCTTTGTCAATGTGTTTTGTTGTCATCGGACAAACGTGATGGCAGGACGTGAATATCATGCTGATGACCAGCGGCTTGCCACGCAGATCGCTTAGTTTGACAACACGATTTAGTCGATCAACGAGTTGGTAATCGCCAATTGTTGTGCCTATGGCGGCTTGCGACAATTCAAGCGCGGCGTCCCCGTCATAGGAATCGGGCAGCGGCGTCGCCGAACTCGCCAGATGCGGCAAGATGAGCGCGATAGCCGGCAGCAAGCACGGGAACTTGCGCCTGCCCATGGTCAGCTCATTGGCCAGACTGAAGCCAGGTACTTCCAGTTGACCACGTAGTAGAGAACGAAGATTACGAGGAAGAAAATTGCCAGCAGGAACGTGCCTGGTGCAGCAAAACCCCACTTGCCTGCTGCGGCGTGCCCACCTTCCGGCACAAAAACAGGCTCGGCTTTCTGAAGTCGGGTAAACGCAAAGCCGAATCCCGATTCTGACTCCACCTTCTTGCCGAAAAATACGGACAGCACAGTGACAAGTATGAAAATCGCACCGCCAAGAATCGCCGCAACTCCCGAGATTCCTACAATACCCATCAATGTGTATGCACTCGCCGGGTAGTCGAAACCTATCACGGCATCAGTAAATGCCATGTCCCAATGTCGGCGTTGCACACCCAGGGTACCGGCACCCATCATTGCGAGCGTGAATGCCATCATGCCAATACCGAACAGGTACGGCTGAATTTTTGCGAGCTGTGGGAAAACGATCTGTCGACGGAACAACACCGGGATCAGAAAATACGTCAATGCCATGAAAGAGAGCGTCGTACCGATCACAACTGTTGCATGGAAGTGGCCAGGAACGTAGATCGTATTGTGAATGATAATGTTGATCTGCTCCGTGCCCATGACGACACCGGAAATACCACCAATAAATCCGAAGCCAATTAGCGAAATAAACATGCCGGAAAAGACCGGGTTACCCCAGGGCGCCTTGCGCAACCATTCAAACAGACCCTTTGTGAAGCCCTTCGCCCTTTGCGCTACCTCAATGGATCCGGGGACCGTCAGGCCATGCACCATGCTTGCCAAGACGGCAAGATACATCGCGTAGCTCGTGTTAAATATTTTCCACTCCGAACTTAATCCCGGATCAACCAGCAGGTGATGGGCGCTCGCGAGCTGCAGGAAAGCAATGTAAAGGAAAAAAGCGGTGCGACTGACTTTCTCGGATAGTGGCCTGGCGCCGAAAACGATAGCGGCGATGGCGTACCAAACAGCTACGTGGGCGGCGACATTTATTTGTTGTGAAGAATGTCCGAGAGCCCACCAGACCAACCGATACATAGCAGCATCAATGTGGTTTATATACCCGAGTGACCAGAGATAGGTTGGTATCAGGATGATCGCACCTGACGCGATCGTAAACACTGCGATTATGCATGCAGTCAGCGCACCGAAGGTTACAAGGGGAATTGAACCTTCATAAGTTTTTTCCTCTTTCGCAATGACGAGCGTGCCGAGGAATACGAAACATCCCAGCAGAGCGCCAACAGCAAACAAAATGAGGCCGAGATAGAAATTGGGATTGGCAGGCATCGGAACATACGACGTCATCATCACCGAGGCGTCGCCGTTTAGTACCGCCATGTTGTTGATGATGATGCCGGACAACATGAGTATAAACCCGAGCCAGGCAATCTTCGGCGTTGCAAGACGACATTTCAGCAACGTCGAAGAACAGAAATACAACACCGCAATTTCAAAAGTGATAATCCAGAATATCAGCATATTGACGCCATGCAGCGTCAGCATCTGATAGAAACGATCGGCAGGCAGCAGGTGCACTGCCGGCCAGCGTGTCAGCGTTACCAACAGTGCGGTTATGCCGCCAAACAGCAAAATCACGACGGCCATGACGGCATTGATGCGCATCAGTTGTTCGGCCGGCTTGTGGAATTGCAAACCGGATTCGGGGCAAGTGCGGAATAGTTCTGTGCTCATTGCGCACCCTCCGTTACATAAATTCGACCGGTCATGTTGTGATGACCAAGGCCACAATATTCGTTACAAATAATTGTTTGATCTACGTTGGTGTCGGGCGTAACGGTCAGCACCATTTCGTATCCGGGGAGAATTTGCGTATTGATATTTACAGGTTGCAGCGAGAACCCGTGCTGCCAGTCCATGGATGAAATATGCAATCGGTAGGTCTGGCCCTTCTCCAGCTCCAGAATCGGCCACCACTGCCAGAGTCGACCGATCAGATAAACGTCGCTGCCGGGTGGCGGGTGAACAACCGGCAATCGCGCATCGGTTTCCGTCCGAACAGTGTATTCGTCAACCATAGCCTGAGTCTTTGCGAGGAACGCCTGTGGCGTCGTTCGATATGCTTCATTGGAAAGGTTTTGTTTTCCGTAGATGTGCCAGAGCGGCATCATGATGAACATGATCAGCGACCAAAGAAGTGCGATCGCGATCCACATTCCCTCTACTTTATCGAGCGGTTGCTTCCACCAAACAGTTTCGGCAGGCGGTTGAATTGCACTCACATTGTCACCCCTGGGCCAAGGCCCTCAGCACATTGCTTGTTATTGCGCGAGTGGAATCGTGGCGATTTCCATGATTCCCCAAATAATGTAGAACACAGTCGGCACAACGACGCCGACAAACAGCAAGATAAACGGGTTATCAAGAATTCTTTGGAAAATCGGGATGCGTACAAAGCCCTGCGAACCGGTATTTTCTTCACTCATCTTTGCATTCCTTCGGCGAACGAATAATTCTGGTCGGCACTCAGAGGCGTGCTTCACTCACGCGGGCGCAACATTGAGGGCCGTTGCGAGTATCGAATTTAATCTGCTTCCGGCATTTGTGAAACTGGGGAAAATACTTAGTCGCATGCGTCAGCCCGCGGGTCGCATCCACGGCTGTTCCGGGTATGCTGCCAATATGAATATTTCAACAGGTCTTCTGCTCCTCTTGCTTTTCGTGGCAGGTTGCGAGCAAGCGAACGATTCCACCCCGGCACCGCTCGCTGACAGGTTTGTCGCCATCGGCGCAGGTGGCGTGTCGAATGACCAGGGGAACGGATTTTGCGTCGAAGATTCACAGACCGGCCTGATGTGGGAAGTCAAGACAGACACAGCAGGGCTGCACAACTGGCAAAACACGTACAGCTGGTTCAATCCGGACGAGAATGTCGACGAGCTTGACTATCGCGGCACCGCCGACGGCGGTAGTTGTGAGATGTCAGATTGCGACACCTGGAGCTATTCACAGGCCGTAAATGGCGCCGGGCTATGTGGATATTTCGACTGGCGCATGCCGTCTCGTAATGAACTCATGTCCATTAGTGAATTATCCAGGGCGGACAATCCACCGACAATCGACCTCAGGTTCTTTCCACATACGCAGATCGCGGAGTACTGGACGGGTTTTGACTACGCTACGCAGTACGAGTCCGCCTGGGCCTGGAATTTCCGCTACGGACACGACCGGGTAGACTGGAAAAAAAGCCCCAAATTCGTGCGCCTGGTTCGCGGCAGCGCGACAAACCTGGACTCTGTGAAAGAGTAGAACGGAAAATTATGCAAACTCTTGCCAGAGTTGCACTCATTCTTGTCATGATCCTGATGACACTGAGCGCCTACCTGCGACTTGATCACTCCGGCATCGGTTGCGAACCCTGGCCCGCCTGCTACGCCAACATCGGCATTGCAGCCGAAACACCTGATGCAGCGGCAACCTATGAGCGATTGCTGGCGGAAGCACAAAAGCCATTATCCTGGGCCACGCCACTGCACCGCCTGGTCGCCAGCATTCTGGGCCTCGTTGTTCTTGGTATGACGCTTGTCGGGTTGCGACAAAAAAGAAATCGGCTAATGACTTTCTCTTTGCTGTCCCTTACGGTTTTTCTCGCCTGGCTGGGCATATATTCTGCAGGATTGCACAGCCCGGCCGTCGTCCTGGGAAATTTGTGTGGTGGTTTCGCAATGCTCGGATTGCTGGGCTGGCTGGTATTGAAAAAACCGCACCATCACGGCGCCAGAAAAGGACCCATCCGGATTGCGTCCATGGCAGCGATCCTGGCTTTGTCACTGCAGATATTGTTTGGTGGCCTAACGAGCGCGAACTTTGCGGCTTCCGCCTGTCCGACGCTGCCACATTGCAACGGCACATGGCTGCCAGGCACAGACCTGGCTAGCGCCTTTGATATATCGCGAATTCACGAAACAAGCGCTACGGGAATCGTCCTCGGCGGCGCTGAGCGCGCGGATATCCAAAAGCTTCACCGACTGATGGCTGTCCTGAGTGCCATCATAATTACCTTTGCCGGCATATTGGCGATACGCGCCGGGGCAGATCTGAAATATGTTGGATTGGGCGCGATTTTGCTTGTCACGGTCGAGATACTGACGGGCGCATCGGCAATTCTCGCTGGAATACCCATCTTGCTCGCCGTTGCACACAACTTACTTGCAGCGCTGCTGTTGCTGGCGCTGATTAAGCTATTCGCGGAAAGTCAGGCTGGTTTCGGTTGGCTTAACTGAGTCGCGGGAGACAATATTTCGCCAGTTAGTTTGAAAGCGTTCCACAATACAATCCAGATTCCGATCATCAGCGCGATACCGGACACTGCGAACACCAGCATAAATGGTCGAATAGTCAGCATCATTTCCTGGAAAGAAACACCGTCATAAAAGCCCTTGCCGATGCCGGCAAGAACCAGCGCTGTAAAAAATACAGCGAGTGCGACATTCGCAGTCCAGAAGCCAATCGTTACCTGCTTCGAACATCCGGCATGCACGTGTTGCGGCAATTCTTCACGAATCACGAAAAACACCGATGCCAGCAGAATCATCGTATTGATACCGATGGTGCTGCCCATGGAATGGGCGACCGTTATGTGCGTGCCATGCGTGATGAGATTGAACGCCGGCACGGAAATAATCAGCGCCAGAACCAGGTTCACGAATATCCAGATATCTGCAGCAAACAGGAATCGATATGCGTTGCAGTGTCGGTTCTTTTGGTAACTCTGCAGCGATCCACGCCAGTCCCAAAGAATTTTGCCCAGAATGAAGAGTTCGGTCATGCTCACCAAGTAGGCGAAGGT